>CAYLWW010000066.1:0-8282 GCA_964387585.1 uncultured Candidatus Midichloriaceae bacterium | reverse complement strand
AAATATCCCCAAAACATCTCTCTTAACTCCTTCCTAATCCATTATTGGGGTTTTATAGAAACGTTTATTGAGGCCTTGTTGTGGTGTTTTTATTTGGCTCTAGAAGAGTTGTTTGCTCCTTTCATAGATTTTCATGCAGCACGAACCAATCATTTACTTATAAAAGAAATATCCATCGGAATAGGGGGTGCTCTTTGTTTTCTTTCAAGTTTAACAGAAGTAGCTATTGAACCTTTGGGTGTAATATCTATTTTGTGTATTTTGTTAGGGTGTCTATTTCATAAGCAAGCCCTCAATCTTGAAAAATATGATCAATGATGCTGGAAATATATTGCTTTACCTGCCTCCTTACTTTCCAGATTCAAATCAATTAGAGAAAAAATCGGCTTAAGCTAAACATATACGCAGATCAACTGATTGCTCTATCGAATAACTTTCTAATAACTGTTAATTGTGACATTTTTATACTAATTTCGCTATATAATTCTTCGTCATTTTCCTTTTATTCTAAAAATTACAACCAATCCAACCTAAATTACTATAGTAGCATTTCTCTTTCCATCCCGGAATTCGATTATTATTCTATCACCTTCTTTAAGTGTTACCGCTTCTGATATTACATTGTTATTAGTTGCATTACGAATGACGCTAAAACCCCTTTTCAGAGTCTCCTTATATCCGAAGCTTATAGAAAACTTTATTAGATGCTGTAATTTTTGTTGGAGCATTCTGTAATGTTGAGTTACTATTTTATCAATAATTTGCCGATTATGTAGTAATTTCTGTTGCTTTATAGCTATTATATTCACGACTTGTTGTGGAGAAAATCTTTTTTGTAATAATAAAACTCGATATTTTTGTTTATGTAATAAATTTTTCATAGCATTTCTTAAGCGTAATCTAGACCTTTCTATAACGTTAAACGTATGCCGAACAATAGTTAAAGTATTAGTTAGCCTTACTTGTAAGTTTTCTAACTTCGTTTTAAGTTGCATTATCTTGGTTCTTAAAGATATTGCACTTCGTTTCTTATAGCCAAGTAATGTGGTATTGAGATCTGTTATCACTGGTGTGCTTATTTCAGCTGCCGCTGTAGGTGTAGGAGCTCTGCAATCAGCGGCTAAATCAGCTAAAGTAGTATCTGTTTCATGACCTATTGCGCTAATAGTCGGTATATTAGACTCTGCTATAGCTCTTACTACTATTTCTTCATTGAATGGCCAAAGATCTTCTAATGAACCTCCACCTCTGGCTATTATCAATAAATTAGGTTTAGGTAAGTTTTCTGGTATTGAACAAAATCCTTTTATCGCTGTAGCTATTTGCTCAGCTGCTTCTGATCCTTGTACTAATACACTCCAAATCAAGATATGTACAGGGAACCTATCGCTGATTCTATGAAGAATATCTTTTATCACCGCTCCATGTAATGAGGTTACTATCCCTATAACTTTAGGCAGAAATGGTAATTTCTTTTTCTTTTCGATTGAAAAAATTCCCAATTCCGTTAACTTTCTTTTGCGTTCTTCTAGAATTGTTAAAAGCGCCCCTACTCCGCTTAACTCAACTTTCTTTACTAATAGTTGGTAAACTGAGCGTTCAGGATAGATGGTTAATGAACCTGTACAAGTAATTTTTAATCCTTCTTCTAATTTTATTGGTAGCTGAATGCTACGCCAGCATATAGCATTTATAACTGCCCCTTCATCTTTTAAATTAAAGTAGGTATGGCCTGAGCTGGCTGCTTTAAGGTTAGAAACTTCACCAATAACCTTAATATTACCGAAATCTTTTTCTACTTTTCTTTTTAAAAGAAAGGAAATCTCAGTAATAGAGTAAATTCTTTCATTATATCTTTGTTCACTTAACTCAATTGGCTCAGATATTTCTTTCGCTATTTTTTTTTGCTTTAAAGTTATTGAGGATTTCAATTCCTCATGGTTAATTAACATAATTATTTAGTTATTTAATATCAGATTATTTTGAATCAGAATTTTTATTATTGATTATAGAACTGAGTTGTGATGGGAGTTTTTTTGCCCAATTAGTAATATTACCAGCGCCTAAACACAGGACTATATCTCCAGTTTTAGCTAATTCTGCTACACTATTAGCTAAATTTATTTCTGGTTGAGGTAGATATTTTATTATTTTATTATTCGGATATTTAGTTTTTAAATTATCGACTAAACGTTCAGCATCAATTCCATCTATTTTTTGCTCTCCAGCTGCAAACACATCACAAATCATTATAACATTAACATCTTTTAAACAGTCTAAAAAATCTTCCATCAACATTGATAATCGAGAGTATCTATGTGGTTGTAATACTACTATTATGTTATTATTATAGTTATTAGTACTTAGAAAATTTTTAGCTGTAGCTATTGTGGCAGATATTTCTCTAGGATGATGAGCATAATCATCAATTATGGTTATATCATTAACTTTTCCCGTTTCAGTAAATCTACGTTTTACTCCTTGGAAATTTACCAAACCCCGCTTAATCTTTTCCCAATCTATACCTATAAATAAGCTAGCAGCTATTGCTGATAAAGAATTGCTAACATTGTGTATAGCATAAGTTTTTATTAGGAAGTCTTTTATCAACACTTCTTTAGTTTTTTGATCGTACACACATAAATCAAAGCATATGCCTTCTTTAGTAATTCTAATATTATTAGCATTACAATGAAGAGAGATTATTGTATCAAACTTTGTAAGATCAATGTCTTCTATACTATATGTTATTATAGAAGATCTAACTTTTATCTTTTTTTCTGCTATCTCATTTATTATATTACGAACCGTTAAATCATCTATATTCATGATGATGGCTCCATCTTCTGGTACCGACTCTATAAATTTAACGAATGCTTGCTTTAAATTATCGAAAGTATTGTAATGATCTAAATGCTCAACGTCTACATTGGTTATTATACCTATATTGGTTGGTAATAATAAAAAGCTGCCATCAGATTCATCTGCCTCAGCTATAATGATTCGCTCTTTTATTTTATCTTTGTAATTGGAGTATTCATTATCAATATTTAAGTTTTCTTCACCTAACCAAGAATTGCTATTTTTTCCATTAATAACTCCTCCATTTACTGTTGTGGGAGATAGACCAGCAGCTTCTATTAAAGAAGAAGTGATTGCAGTAGTAGTTGTTTTTCCATGAGTGCCAGCAATAGAAATACTAAAATGTTTTTCCATTAAAGCTGCTAAGCCTTCAGCTCTAGAAATAACTTTTATCCCTAGTTGCTTTGCTGCTATCAACTCAACATTAGTATCTTTTATAGCAGTAGACTTAATTACTAAATCGGTATTTTTTATATTATCAGCTTCATGATTAAAATAGATGTGTATCCCTAATGCTTTTAATTTATCAGTTATATAATTAGGTTCTAAATCACTTCCTTGAACCGTAAAACCTAATTCATGAATAATTTTGGCTAATGCACTTACACCAATACCGCTTATACCGATAAAATGAATAATGGAGTTAGATGATAATTTAAATTTTTCAGTTAAAAAGGCTTTTAATTTGTTATGGTACATTTTATTTACGCTATTCTTTGTATGAATTATAAAATATTATATGAAATACAATCAAATTATTATATTTCAGTTAAGATATAATAATTTGATTTTAATCAGTTTATAAGTAGTTTAAGCCATTTCAAGAGATTTTGATTTAAACATTAAAATTTTATAGTTAATATAATTTGAATTATGGTATATTGTAAAAATATATTTAGTATCGTAATGTTATTTATTGCTTAATATCATTAATAAATTTAGTAGTTTTGCATAAAAAGTAGTTTTATACTCCTAATTATTATAATGTTATTTGTTATAATTAAATACTAAAAGTATAGTAAAAATATCTTAATTAAAAGCTTAAACCCTATAATTAAGTATAATATTGAATGATATGTATTATCTAAAAAAAAGTAACATAATAGCTAAAATGCTATTTTCCTTACTCTGTATTATAGCTCTTAGTTCAATATTGCTCGGTTATTATCAGTTTCATAAAGAGCCTATATATAAGGAAATTGAGTTAAAAATTTCAACTGAAAATAAAAAAGTCAATACTATCGAGTAAGTTGACAATTTTTAAATGTAATTGCTAGTTGGCTAATGATATAATTAATTAGCTAAAAATTGTTATTGAATTTATCAGCACATTACTTATAAAAATAAAATGTAAAATTATATGTATAAAGCTTATGTCTAATAAAGTTAAAAAAGATAAACCTAATTCTGATGCATCTCTGCAAGAACTTATAATGAAAGGTAAGGATATTGGGTTCGTTACCTATGATGAACTTAATAAGGTGCTTTCAAGTGATGTTGGGGTGGATAAGATTGATGATACTGTCTCATTTTTCAACGATATAGGTGTGTCAATTACTAGCGACAAGCCTGAAGAAGAAGAAGAAGAGTCTAATGAATTAGGCTTTCCTCATTCTAAAGAGATCGAGTTTGATAATGTGGAAGCCGATTCTTTTGAGGACGGTAGAGAATCTAAGAGTGATGATCCAGTACGTATGTATCTTAAAGAAATGGGTTATCGAATTTTACTTACTAGGGATGGCGAAGTAGAAGTAGCAAAGAAGATTGAAGAGGAAAGAAATAAAAAGATGAAGTATCTTTGCTCAACTCCCATTGCATTACGAACTATTATCAGATGGTACAGCGATTTAGTAAATCAATCTATTATGCTACGAGATATAATAGATCTTGATGCTATGTATTCAAAAGAGTTTAATCAAGATGATTTTTCCGAAGTAAATTTACAAAGAGAAATCATGGAAAGTGGGTACGAAGAAGAGGAAGATTTTGAAGACGATGATGCTGATAAAACAGAGATAAATAATAAACAAAGCGCAGAAGAAGATGAAGATGGTGATGCGCAAGGTAAAGATAGTGCCTCTATAATTAATATGGAAAATGCATTGCGCCCCAAAGTATTAGAGCTATTAGAAAAAGCTAACGAGATAAGCGAACAACTAATAGAAGTACAAAAGGAAAAGCTAGATTATTACCTGGGGAAGAAACCAGAATTTAATAAGGTAGAACAAGAAAAATATGACTCCTTGATAGAAAAATTAGAAGAAGTTATGCAAGGAATAAGGCTTAATGAAGTTAATGTAGATAGCATTTTAGAATCTCTTTACTCAGCAAATAAAAAAATTATTTTTGCTGAAAGCGAGATAATAAGATCTGCCACTAAATACGGTATAGATAGAGCTAATTTTGTAGAAATGCTTACTAATAGCAATAATAGCTTATCTTGGGTAGATTCTCTTAATAAAGCTAGTAACGCTAAGCAACGAAAATTTGCTACTGAAGCAATAGAAGTAATCAACACTTTTAAAGATAAGATGAAATCTCATGCTAAGGAAGTTGGCTTAGATATTCCTACTTTTAAATATATTGTTTTAGAAGTGCAGAGAGCAGAGCGCGGAGTAAATAAGGCGAAAAAAGAGATGATAGAAGCCAATTTACGCCTAGTGATATCCATAGCCAAAAAATATGCTAATAGAGGTTTGCAATTTTTAGATTTAATACAAGAAGGTAATATAGGTTTGATGAAAGCTGTAGATAAATTTGAATATCGCCGAGGTTACAAATTTTCTACTTATGCTACATGGTGGATAAGGCAAGCTATAACTCGTTCTATTGCTGATCAGGCTCGTACAATCAGAATTCCTGTTCATATGATAGAAACAATAAATAAGATATTACGTACTTCTAAACAAATAGTTCATGAAATAGGTTTCGAACCTACACCAGAAGAAATTGCTGATAGGTTAGGTATGCCAGTAGAAAAAATACGCAAGGTACTTAAAATAGCTAAAGAACCTATGAGCTTAGAAAATCCTGTAGGTGATGATGACGCAAGTGTTTTGGCTGACTTTATAGAGGATAAAAATGCTTTGCAACCTATAGATGCTGCTGTTAGATCTAATTTGCGTGAGGTTACCACTAAAGTATTAGCTTCGTTAACGCCACGTGAAGAAAGAGTGTTAAGGATGCGTTTTGGAATTGGTATGAATACCGATCATACTTTAGAAGAAGTAGGACAACAATTTGCTGTAACTAGGGAGAGAATAAGGCAAATTGAAGCAAAAGCTCTACGCAAATTACGTAGACCTAATAGATCTAAAAAACTAAAAGGTTTTACATAAAACGAAAGTTGCAAGTAGTAAAAAATGATTTATAACTATTAATATTTTGTATTATCGATTGATAAAAAGGATATGGCTTTATCTATTTTAAATTTTTGATTTATAAATGCTCTATATAATAGCTGCCATATAATAAAGCTCTAAAAAATAGAAAAAATATTGATTTTATCATTGTGTAATTGACACATTAGCATCTATCGATTAACAATTAATTCATAATTATTAAACAAAAAATGTAATAAATTGAGGCACAAATATGGAAATGGAAGCTTTTAAATATATTGGAGTTGGATTAACTTGTATAGGAATGCTGGGCGCAGCGCTAGGTGTAGGTAATATATTTTCATCGCTATTAAATGGGTTAGCTCGTAATCCTTCAGCTGAATCTCAATTAGTTAAGAATGCTTTTATAGGAGCTGGATTAGCTGAAGCTATGGGATTATTTTCTTTCCTATTAGCTATGTTATTACTACTCTTTACTTGATAAGCACTTATATAAAAGTTCTAAATTATTTATACTTACTCTATAACCTTGAAAAAAGGTGATAGTGGTATTATAGTAAAAAATTAAAACTTTTTATACAATGTTATGCCGCAACTTGATTTAGTTCATTTAGCTAGCCAGCTATTTTGGTTAGCTATATTTTTCTTTCTATTATATGCATTTAACGCTTATTTCTTTATTCCAAGTTTAAGATTAAATTTATCAAAACGGAGTAAAATTATTAAAGGTAATTTGGAAGAAATTGAGCAGGTCATTGAAGAAAGTAAGAAACTTAAACAAGAAATAGATTCAATAATTATAGCTGCCAAGTCTGATGCTCATGCAATTAAGCAAGATTCAATTGTTAAAGCTCGAAATCTTAAGAATGCTAAGATAATTGAGGTTAATGCAAAGGTAGGTGAGTATTTTAAAAAAGCAGAAGAAGAATTTAATCATAATAAAGAGCTCCTCAATAATAATTTGCCAGTTATTATTGAGGAAATAAAGCGCGATGTTATATCAATTTTGACTAATACTCCTAAACAAAAATAGCTATTTTAATCATAGATGGACAAGTAATATCAAATTATATAAACTTTATTCAATGAAATACATTTAATTAAGGATAGGGAAGGAGTTTATTTATGCTATCAGAAACTATGTGGATTACCTTAGCTTTTATTGCTTTTATTGCGTTAAGCTATAGGCCTTTAAAGCTAATTTTACTAAGTAATTTAGATAATAAAATAAAGAAAATAGAAGATGAGCTTAATGTCACCATTACAGCTAAGATAGAAGCTCAAAATATGCTCGAAGATTTAAGGAAAGAGTATCAAGAGGCTAAAGCTGATTCTCAAAAGCTAAGAGATAAAGCAAAAGAAGAGTCAGAACTTATATTTGAAGAAGTTAAGAAAAGCTTATTGGGTATAACAGAAAAAGGAAATAATTTGATTAATGGATATAAAGATCATCAAGAGCGAATGCTAATAGCTAATTTTAAGCATGATGTAATAACCACAGTGCTGACTTTAATAGAAAATGAAATTACTAGTAAGCTTTCCCCTGAAGAACAAAGTAAACTTCTAGAAGATAGTAAAAGAATGTTGAAAACGCTATGGAACTAAATTACTTTTTGGCTTTATTTAATTTTGAATTCCTTCTCAATTATCATTGATGATTTAGCATTATTAAAAAAATAATTTAAATAAATTAAAGATAGCAAGAGCGATAAAGCTCAAGAACTCATGATCATTTCTATCGCATATATCATGATAATCCTTTTGTTTTCTTTTATCCTCCCAAAGAAAAACTCAATAATATTAAGTTTTTTGTACAATTTAACATCGTAAAAATTTTCTAGAGTTAATTTGGAGTTATACGATAAATAACTCCAAATTAACTCTATTATATCGGGGGCACTCCATGGATGTAATATTCCTAATATTTGCCCTATAGTAAAGGCAGTTATTATTTAGCACATAGTGACGTATATTTAAAATAAAAAATATGTAAGATATAGCCAAAACAGTATAAAAGAGTCACATTATATGTTAAAGTAGCCTATAACATATATATGAATAAAGAGATAAGATGACATA
>CAYLWW010000065.1:0-8388 GCA_964387585.1 uncultured Candidatus Midichloriaceae bacterium | reverse complement strand
ATGCTATCGATCAAGCCTTTGAATTCTATAATTATCAATTGGAATGACTATATCATTAATCGCATGTAACGAATTTTAAATATTTTTACATTATAACAATAAGGCATATATATCGTCCTGAGTTTGCTAACTTGCTAAATTATAACAGATTTATCGAATTAATGACAAGATTACTGATGCCTCTTAGTTTATTTTTACATATGTTATCTGCTGAACATGTGGTAATAAATACCACAACTTATATCATGCAGCTTAAAAGCTTATCTCGAATTTAGGTAACTTATATTCTAGTTTCGAAAGAAGTCTATTATATCCTGAGAATAAATGTCCTTCTTGTTCTTTAAATGAAGCTTCATCTCAAATTAGCCCTTCTTTAGTTCGCACATATTGTTCAAGGCTTTGAGGATTCGAGCGCAGATGATCTCTAAAAATAATATTAAAGCCTATTTGGGGATTACCTTCTTCAAAAACGTGGAGGTTTATTTTATACTGACCTCGCTTGGTAAACCCAAATTTAAATGGAATATTTCACTCACCTTTATAAATAAATTTAGGTTTTGCGAATAGACTGGGTACTGAGGTTAAGCTAATGCGGTGAATAGCAATGTAATTGTCGCGCCCAAATGCTTGCTTAATAAGCGCCGCCTCTTTTTCAAAAATATGAGGCCAATTCCTATCATAGGAAACGAGTTGGATGGTTTTAGACATTTCAAAATTTTGAATAACGCCTATTGTTAAAACGGCTTTTGATGCCAAAATCTACCCTTGGAATCAAGGGCTTTGGTAACTCATAAGGATTGAACTGCCCTAAATAATCCTGCTTTAAAGGTTCTAAACTTTTATCATTGACCTTGATTCTTACCTCTTCTTTAGTGCTTCGCTAATAATGGCTTCTTTTAGTGATTTCCCAGCTTCAATACTTCCGTAACGCAATGCCAACGTCCAGCTTATATCTTGTTAATAAAATCCTATCATCCTTCTTTAAAATTAAATGAGGTATTATCATAATCAATCTTCCTAATATTTAATCAAGCAAGAATCCACCGACTTGAGCATCCCATAGGCTTTTATAAAGTCCATTTCTTATAAGTAGTGCGTTGTGAGTGCCATCTTCTATAATTTTTCCTTTATCCAGAACAATAATTCTATCAGTATGTTTGAGTGTTGATAAACGATGAGCGATAGCTATAACGGTTGCGTTACTACTATCCAAAAGTTCATTGATGGATTCTTGTATTAACTGTTCTGTATGAGTATCTAAGCTACTTGTTGCTTCATCTAAAATTAAAATGGGAGCGTTTTTTAAAATGGCACGGGCTATGGCGATTCGCTGTCTTTGACCTCCACTTAATTTAATACCACGCTCACCAACGATGGTATTATAACCTCTAGGCATTTCAAGAACATCATTATGTATCTTAGCTTTAATGCACGCAGATATTATCTCTTCTTCAGTTGCATCGTATTTTGCTAATCTAAGATTTTCCATTATACTTCTATGAAACATTGTTATGTCTTGTGGTATTATAGATATCAATCTTCTCAATGAATTTTGCCTAATATCTCGAATATCTTGTTCATCAAATAATATAGCGCCATCTAGTACATCAAAATATCTAAGCAAACACTTAATCATTGTAGTTTTGCCTGCACCTGATGTTCCGACGATACCTAACCTTTCTCCTGGGCTAATTTTTAAATTAAATTTATGCAGCACTAAGTTGTTATTATCGCCATAAGAAAAGCTAACATTTTTATATTCTATAGCTCCTGAAAGGTTATTTACCTCTTGAGCATTTTCTTTATCCTCTACGTCAATTTTTGTATTAATAAAAGCATATGAAGACTTAATTTGTGCAATTTTTGGATTTACATTAAATAAAATATTCTCCAAAAAATCCTCGAGTTGTGTATGAATTTTAAGTGTTATCATGGCGATAAAAGCAAAGCTACCAGCGCTAATGTCTCCATTTTTATATAGATATGCTAATAAATATATCTGTACAGCATTAAGAATTACAACCATTAATGTATCTGCATTATCAACGTAATATGTATCAAATTGGCGTGTTTTATAATCCCACATCCTCCATTTACTTATTGCAGGCTTAAGCTTTAATTTAAATTCTGACATTAAGTCACCAATAACTTTGACGGCAAAAATATTGCTAATTGAATCATTAATGATTCCCATAGCTTCCTGCTTTGCATTAACAAATGATTCTTGTAGAGTCATTTGTTTTCTCAATAACGCATATATTACCGGCATATAGATAATAACAAAAATAAATAAAACTAAACCTGTTAGAACATTAACATTTAATATGAAGAATAGTGTGATTATAATCGTTACAATAATATGGAAGGTTTTGAATAAATGACTAATTAATGTGCTAATCCCATCTTGAAAATCACCGATTTTATTAGATATTTCACCAGATAGACGAGAATCAAACCAATGCAATGAGTGTTTTACCGTTTTGCTATAAATATCTATAATCACTTGTTCTAAAATTATAGGTTTATATCTAATCTCAAGAAGACGAAGAATGAAATAAGAGGCATGATGTAGAAGTTTATATAATACAAAAAGAGCAAGTAAATAACCAATGTCATTGGCATGATTTGATGATATAGTATCGATAATTTCTTTAATTTTATAATCAACAGAAATTTCAAAAATTCCTGCAACCACAGCTATAACTACAAGTAATGTAATATATAGCTTATATGTTTTTACAAATTGCCAAGTATATTGGCTTAATTCAGTTTTTCCACCTAAATTGAAATGAATTGTCATTTTTTAATTTCAAAAATTAATTTTGCGTATTGCTTTGAAATAGCTTTACTGAACGACGTTCAAATTTAGACTCGCCAACGTCATTATGATCTGAATCGATTGTTGCAATTTTATTTTTGCCTGATTTTTTAGCTCTATACAAGTATTTATCGATCCGTTGTAAGAAATTATTTGGAGTTTCATCATATTCTAGTACTCCTGCTCCTATGCTGCATGTACAGCTTATATTTTCATGATTTTGTGAGTTTATTTCAAAAGTTTTTGAGGATATAGAATCTAATATACGTTGCGCTATTAATTCTCCTTGCTCTTTAGTGGTATCGTACAACACTACTACAAATTCTTCTCCGCCTAATCTAGCGCATAAATCAGTTACCCTAAGGTTTTGTAGTAACCTACAGGCAAACTCTTGTAATATTAGATCACCTATAAAATGTCCGTAAGTATCATTAATATTTTTAAAATTATCTAAATCTAAAATCATTAGAAATAATAGTTTGTTAGAAGATTTACTATTTTCTATGACATTAGGTAGATATGCTTCAAAATAATTTCTATTATAAATTTTGGTTAATGAATCTAACACTGAGATAGAAAGCTTATTTATATAGTTGGATTGCAATACCTGGTGATAATAAAATTTTTTTATTTGAGTTAAGCATCGTGCTAAAAATTCATCTTCATTAGAAGGAGAAATTAAATAATCGTTAATCCCTATCTCGAATGCTTTTCCCAAAAAATCATATTCTAATCTATCTAATATAATTATTATTGGTATATTTCTCAAAATATTATAGCTTCGAATTTGTGAGCATATCATTAAGATTTCTCCTTCAATAGCACTATTTATAATGATTAAACAATATTGTTTAGTGGAATTATTAACTAAATCCTCAAAAGTATTATTATTTATTGAATAGATATCACTTTTTATTAGATGATTTGCTAGCACTTCATTATGCTTTTTTGCTTCAGTTGAACTCTCTTCTATTAATGCTACATGTGAATTTGCGAAAACGCTTTCGTTTGATAATATGCCTTTTAAACCTAATAAGTGGTGAAGTTGCTTTGAATTTTGCTCACGGATAAGAAGAGAATCAATCATTAATTTTAGTCTTATTAATGATTTTACTCTAAGGAGTAAGACTATATGGTTAATAGGTTTTGTTAAAAAATCATCTGCTCCACACATTAAGCCTTTTATCCTATCTTCCATATCATTTAAAGCCGTGATAATTATAATGGGTATATGAGCATGTTCAGGATTTTGTTTTATTAGCTTAGTAGCAGTAAATCCATCTATTTCAGGCATAACTGCATCCATTAATATGATGTCAGGATGTAACTTACTTACTAATTCAATAGCTTCTTTCCCATTACTAGCGGAGAAGACTTGGTAGTATTCTTTCTTTAATCGAAACTCTAAAAGCTTTAAATTAAGTGGGACATCATCCACTATTAATATTCTAAATGACATTAATACTTTTATTGTTTTCTATAATTTATTCACTATATTTTACTGATAAATAAAGAATTTCATACATTACTTTTTGCTTATAGATGATTTTTACAATTTTCTTTTTTTGCATTTATCAACTTTTATTTTGAACATCATATAATATGATGACAGATTATAAAGAAAAATACAAGTAACAACAATTGATTCATAAAACTTTATGCATAAAATTTTATGGTTGGTAATATTTTTAATACAGTGTTTTCAATAAATAAAGTATTGAATAATATTTAATAAATATTTATAATTTTAATGTTATTCAATACTTACAATGTCAAATTAATTATTAAACAAATGAATATAGTTAAAATCCCAGTTGGAATTGAAAATTTTAGAGAAGTAGTATTAGAGTCGGATTTATTTGCTGATAAAAGCCTTTTTATTAAAGATATTATAGATAGCCAGGAGGCAGCTTTATTATTTGCTAAGCCAAGAAGATGGGGAAAATCCCTGAATGCAGATATGTTGAAAAGATTTTTTTCAATAAAAGTGGATAATGAAGGTAATAAATTATCTACTAATCCTGATAAGATTTTATTTAGTGGTGGCAGCATAACAGATGAATTTGGCAAAAATAAAGTATTACCAGCGTTGAATATATCATTAATTGATAATGCTGAGTATATGAGGTTTCAAGGGCAATATCCTGTAATATCAATTACTTTTAAAGATATAAATGGAAAGAATTTTGATGAAATGCTGCAAAGTGTTAAAAATAAAATGATAGATCTCTTTAATCAATATAGCTATTTAGAAAAAAGTCTCAAGATAAGTCAATATGATAGAGAACTTTTTTATAGATATTATAAAGGTGTAGAGCTAACTACTTATAATATCGAGCATAGTTTGGAATTTTTAACTAAGTTACTACATATGCATTTTGGTCAAAAGGCATATGTAATAATAGATGAGTATGATAAGCCGGTTAACTCATATATACAAGAATTGTTATCTACTAAAAGCTCTAAGGATCAGATAACAAAAGAAAGCAAAAATATTATCTATGAAATATCAGAATTAATACGGGATATTTTAAGTAATTGCGGCAAAACAAATGATAATTTAAAAAAAATTGTTATATTTGGGATTTTAGAATCGTTAACTAAAGAATGGGGATCTGGATTTAATAATTTATCTGTATACGGTATGATGGATTTTAAATTTAGTTCTTACTTTGGTTTTGATTCAAAAGAAATAACTAATTTTATAGGGAAATTTAATTTTATTGATAAAGGAGCGGTTGAAGAAAATCAAGGGCTAATAGATACTATATTTGCATGGTATTGTGGGTATAAATTGCCTATAGATCAAGTACCTACTTTGGAGATATGTAATCCTTGGTCGGTGATGAAATATTTAGATAAGATGCAAACTTATGCTTCCGCAAAAGTTGAACCAGAAACATATTGGGGTAAGAGTGGAACTAACCAAATTATTCGCTCCATATTTAATGACTTTCCTAATCAAGCAATTAAAGATAAATTTCACTTTATAATAAAAGGAAAAGAGCAGTTACTTGCATATAATAAACTATCTGAATTTATGGGAGCTAACTTAGTTTTAACTAACAAAGTGGAAGAGCTTTTATCATATTTGTTACTTAGCTCTGGTTATCTTGCAGTTTCTAAAAGAGGTGATAAATATGCATTTAAAATACCTAACTTAGAAATAAAAAATATTTTCCTTAGTGAGCTAGAAGAAGAAATTAACTCAGAAAATAAAGACAGAGAAAATTTAAAGATTCTGCTATACGGTGTTAAGCAAACATCTAGTAAAATATTAATGAAAGCCATTTTAAATAAAGATTATCTTACAGCTGAGAATATAATGAAATATGATAAGTTAAAGTGTTATGGTGATTCTTTTAATTTAAAGCCGATACATTTGGCTGCGGCTTTATATAGCGGCGAATTTTTTCTTTCTATGCTTAAAATATGTGGTAATAAAATCTTAGATAGTCAAGATAATTCTCAACCAATTAAATTAAAACCATTTGATTATGCTTTTCTTTTTAACAATACAGAAGTAAAGGATATAATAAATTCTACCTCTCCTAAACTAGGTGAGACAGTTTTAAAAATTCCTGATAGTAGCTTTCTGTGTTATTTTTATACACTGGATTCTAAGCTTACATTTCTTCTGAAGACTTCTGTAACTGGTATTATAGGTGGTATTATGGGGAATTTTATTTCAAAATGCTTTAAGTCTAAGGAAACAGCTACTACTGCAATAGGAGCTATTGTAGGCGCTACTTTAGGTGAGTTTTCTAAAGAAGGATTAAAGTTTGGATTAAATAGTATCGGTTATAGTTTTGAACGTAAATGTGAAGAACATGTAAATTATTATAATGTAAATAATGATATACAAAATAAAAATGTAACTTCTTTACTGGCCTTTGAAAAATATATTTTAGATCATCCTAATCAAAGCTATGTTTCTCTTGAGCCTTGTGACAAAGGCATGCAATTAAGCAATTTCAGTACAACAATCTTTCATAATTATAGCGATGAGGAAGTAGTGTATTATTTATGTGATTTAAATCACATAATGGAAAAACATATTGATTTAGTTGATGATTTATAAAGAATATTGTTTTTTTAAGTTAATATGCTATTTAAGTAAATTTCATTTCTAATCAGATATATGGTTCTTTTTTTATATAAAAAGTATGAATAGTTTTTTTTCTGCTATATTTCCTCACTTATTACTTATACGTGGTGATAAAAAGCTTTTATTGATAAAAAGAGCTGATTCAGCAAAGTTATTTAATGGTTATTGGCATTGTCCTACGGGGAAAATCGAGTGTAATGAATCCCCTAGAGATGCAATAATTAGAGAAAGCTTAGAAGAGCTAGGTATAAGAATAAAGAACCCTAAGTTGGCTACGGTAGTGTCTATAAAAGCTCCTGCTTTTGAAGATCCATCTGTAATATGGCAAGATTTAAGTTTATTTTTTGTCCAATTTATTAGCTATCAAGGTAATAAGGCTCAAGCTCCAGTTAACATGGAGCCTGAAAAACATGAAATGATTAAGTGGTTTGAATTAAATGACTTGCCAGAACCTTTAACCCCTAGCTCTAAGAAAGGAATCGAACAGTTTATAAAAAAAATAAGGTATGGTGAATTAAATACTGATTAACTTTTTAACAATCTAAAAAACTGTTTTAATAAAGAGCAATTAGAGTTTTTTCTTAATTTTCTTAAACTAGGCAAAGCATCTTATCCATAAAAATTCCTATTGCTTCATTCCCTAACTTAGGTATATCAGTTGAATTTTCTGGGTTTTCCTTATATTCACCAACCATCATTTTAGTTTTAGCACTATTTAGAGCTTCGTTCTTTTGAGGAAGTATATCTGTTGTTTTTCTAAACACTAATATGCCGTTTAGTGAAGCTAGGAACAATAACGCAGTTTGCTTAGATTGTTCTAAGCTTGCTTTGTTTATTTGAGCTATGCATTTTGCTATTACACTTATTAATGGCATTATTGTTTCGTAATACCATTGACTTGCTTCTTCCCTAGAATCAAAACCATATTGTTTGAATAATAGAATTACTAATTCCGGATTTTTTTCATAAAACTCCGAATATTTTAATATGACGTTATTAATAGTTTTCTGCGGAGTTAAATTTTCAATATTGATAGAACTTAAAACATGATTTAATAACTTCTCTATAGTTCTTGTATTTACTTTTAATAATATGTCGTTTAAATTTTTAAATACATGATATAGTGTTCCTACAGTATAACCTATTTTATTAGCTATTTTTCTTGTATTTAAATTTATAATTCCTTCGCTAATAATAATTTCTTCAGTAGCGTTTAAAATCAGAGCGATTAGCTCATCCTTACTGTGTTGCCCTCTTCTGCCCATAGCAAGAAAATCCCTTTTTAATATTGATATTAGTACAATTTGAAAGTAGATAACAACGTTGTTACTTACTTTCAAATAGTAAGCTTTGTACAGTAAGATAGAAGTTTTATATGTTTATATGTTTTTAATTAATATCGTTTAGATTATATAAAATTATATAATAATGCAATTAAATTATAATTAATTATATAAATTTG
>CAYLWW010000064.1:0-8549 GCA_964387585.1 uncultured Candidatus Midichloriaceae bacterium | reverse complement strand
AGCAACTCACTCACCAATCTACTCGCACCACTCAGAGTAGTTTATCAGCCATAAAGCCTTATTAATTAGTAATTACCAATTGCAAATTACTAATTATCCACACGTTACATCCCGTAACAACTACCCATAGCTACATGCCTACATTTGTATTATGTACATACATCATACACCAGCATCACCAGAAGGCACCATCACGGCAAGTAGTTTGGTACAGCTTGCTTATCTATCACTGGATGGTAGAGAGTTGGTGGTAATCTCTACATTCAAAAAGAGAAATATCGTAGCTGGTGATAGTATCATGTACATGAAAGTTCTTTACATAGTAAGGTCAGTATTTCATTTCCACAGTCGTACGCAAATCATAGCAGATGAAGCAAAGTAGGCAGCTAGAAGGGCATATCCGCATCGCTGATCTACGTCATCGTATAGTGATAAAACGTATCGTGTCCAGCAATGCCAACGTGCTAGGTCATAAGACACACACCACATCGGTCACCACGGTACAGGCTCGCATACGACAGCCTAGACAGATGGACGAAAGCACATTGGTGGACAAAGAGACACAAGTGCAGACACCTGAGATCGTGATCAGGTATATATCACCACTTACGATAACAGACTGGATAGAATACGACGGCAAGAAGTACGATATCATCAGCATCGATGATACCAGGTATCCGAATAGATTTCTCATCATCAAAGCCAAAGCAGTAGTATGAGTACCGTAGATCAACAGATAGCTAGAGTGATGAGCAATGCTGGAGACTTGATGAAGTATCTAGACAAATCCATACAGGCCAAAACATTGCTCCGTAGAGCCAGCAAGATAGCTGTCACCACGATGAAAGCAAAAGCACCCGTAGGAGATACAGGCAATCTAGAGCGATCCATTAAGTTTATCCCTTCGCGAAAGCGCAAAAAGTCGATCATGATAGGTCCTAGCTACGGCAAAGGTGGCGGTAATCATGCCAATCTGATAGAGTTTGGATTTATACATCCATCTGGCAAACGTGTAGAAGGTCAGCCATTCATACTAGAGACCTACGACGAGACCAAAAACCAGATACTGGACAATCTAAGGACTGAGATCAAAAAGGAATTTGACAAAGCTGGTAAATCTATAAGGGGATTTGACATATGAAGATATCACAGATCATATATGAGCTTATAAGAGATGCATTTCCTAGTGTGTCCGTGTACATGGACTTCTTAGATCAGAATGTAAACCTGCAGAGTACTACAGGCATCATCCTGATCAAAGATATGACCACCAATAGCGAAGGCAGCAAGGACCTGACATCTGACACCAGAACATACGAAAGCACTTACAGGATAGAAGTGATCGGGCATAAAGATGCCTATATGACGCTCGAAGCCATAAGGGATGATATCAGGACTGAGATGATCGGATATAGAGACAATATCATCACGCTCATAGACTTCGCAAGGGCTTACAATGATGGCAATGATGTAGCTGAAGTGAAGCGATTTATACAGGATTTCACTATAATTTATAAATAAAATATCAAGATGTTAGTAAAATTTCTCAAACCATATTCAGTATTCAAAGTAGGAGAAACCGCAGATATGATGCGCTCCAAAGCTGCTGAGCTCAAAGCTCAGGGCATCATCACTGATGAAGGCATCATCATTGATATTCCAAAAGAGATCAGAAAAAAAACCGACAAATCAAATAAGCCAGACAAAACGGTGGTCCCGAACCCAAAGGACGCAACAGTAAAATAATTTTTTCATTAATCACATCCAATAAAATAAAATGGCAACGACAGGAATTTATAACGGTACATATTTCAGGCTTTTCCACAATGGAGTCGCCTTCGCAGATAGCACCGAGTGTACTATCAATATCACCGCTGAGATGCGAGAGACATCTAGCAAGGACATCGTAGGTGGATGGAGAGCCGTAGAGCCTGGGCAAAAGGCTTTCACCGCATCCACATCTGTATTGGTCAGGACCACTGGACAAAACGGAAAATTTGCAGTTGACAAGTTAATTGCAGGTACTGTGTTCGACCTAGTAATGGGCAACGACATCATAGGCGACTGGGAGCTAGTAGGTCAAGCCTATCTATCATCCGTATCCATCACAGCTACCAATAAGGAAAACGTGACTGGCGAATTCCAGTTCGAAGGTACCGGTGCATTGACTAGCGCACTCACAGCATAAGAAAACACATGTGGAGACGTACAGCAGTATGTCTCCACCATTTTTTTTATAATCAAAATTTAAATGTAAGGTATGAAAATCGGTAATGTAGAAGTACAACCAAAAATAACGACGATGGTAGCACTTAGCTACGCATCTTCGCAAGGTGTGCCAGCTTTGGAATTATTCAACTGGATGCCACGACAAATGACGCCTATCCAATACATAGGTCTATTTGTAGCTGCTTGTGGTGGTAAGGTCACAACTGAGCAAGTCCATGCAGAAATTGATATCAATACCGACTTGTATGGTGCGATTGTGGAAGCCGTGGTAAATGAGATCATTGACCCAAACAAAGCAGCGGAGACGACCAAGTAAGTAGTGATGGTGCTGATGGGGCACTCACTTATTATGAGCTACGTGACCAAGCATATTACTACGGACTAAAGCCATCAGAATATCTCGAAGCTCGCATACCTGATATTATCGCTTTTGTCCGATCCGCTAGCCGAAGAGCAGAATCACTTAGCCGTGAGCAATGGTCCGTAATGAGGTACCAAACGGCCGTATTGATGCAGATGATGCAAGATAGTAAGTCGAAGCCGATACAACCAACGGACATTTTGAGATTTGCAGATGAGCAAGAATCTGAAAACAAAAAGCCAAAGGAACTTACCAAAGAACAATCGGACAAAATGGACGCAGCATATCAGCGATATTTAAACAGAAAATAAGATGGCATTTAGTTTAGGAAGTGTATTCATAGAAGTAGGGGCAAAAAATGATAAATTGCGTCGTGATTTTGCTCAGACGCAAAAGATCATGAATGGCTTTAAGTCATCTGTATTGTCATTTGCTGGTCCACTCACTGCAGCACTTTCATTATCAGCTTTGGGTGCCAATGCTGTGAGTACTATCACCAACTTTGAGCAAGCTGTAGCAGATCTTGGTTCTATTGCTGGAAAATCTACAAGCGAGATGCAAAAGCTCACGGCATCCGCTATAAAAATCGGTGCTGAGTCTTCATTTACTGCTACACAAGTGGTACAGCTGCAGACCGAACTTGCCAAGCTAGGATTTAATGAAACCGAAATACTAAACTCTACCAAGGCCATTGGGGATTTCTCGGTGGCTGTAGGTACTGATGCAGCAAGTGCAGCCGCGCTAGGTGGTGCCGCATTGCGATCATTTGGTCTAGATGCATCGAAAACTGAGTCTGTCATGGAGACATTGGCTCTAGCAACTGTAAAATCAGGATTGGATTTCTCCAAATTACAGACTGCGCTTCCATACGTGGGTACAGCTGCCAATCAGATGGGTGTATCTCTAGAAAAAACCACTGCCATACTAGGACTTCTAGCAGATCGTGGTGTGAGAGCTGAGACAGCCGGTACATCACTTAGAGATATAATGCTGGATAGTGCCAAAAGTGGTCTCACATTCGAACAATCTTTGGCACGTGTGTCCAATAGTCAAGATAAGCTAAAAACAGCTACAGATATATTTGGTAAATCATCAGCAGGAGCGGCCGTAATCATTGCAGAAAATAGCACTCAACTGAATAGACTACAGGCATCCATCACCAATGTAGATGGTGCACTCAAAACAATGACAGACCAAAGGCTAGACACTGCAAAGGGTAAATTGGAGCTCATGACATCTGCATGGGAAGGATTTATATTGTCTGTTGATAAAGGTGATGGTGTTTTCAGTAGGTTTGCAAAATCGGCACTTAGCACCATGACTGATCTTATAGATGATCTGCAGACTATCAATGATAAGGGATTCGAAGGTTTACAAGAAAAAGGTCGTAAAAGTCTTGCTGCATCTGTAAAACAGGATAAATTAAATAAACTAGGTGCTACCACAGGACAGCGTTCTATAAGGGGCACAGGATATGGAAAATCATTCCAAGATGAACTAAAAGGAGCGACACAAGTACTCGACTCATTAAAAGAGCAGTTGAACAATACTAACGTAGAGAGTGCAGATTTTAAGCAATTACAAGCTGACATTGCATTTTCACAAGCGAGAGTAAATGATCTCACTGGCAAGTACACAGGTATAATAGACAATAATACCAAATCAACTACTAAAAACAACACTGCCACAGGTGCGACCATAAAACAATTGCCTACCCTTGAGCAGCAAATATCTGCTGCTCAAGAGCGCATCAAACAACTATCCATCGCCTACCAATCCAATCCGAGCAACTCACTACTCAAAAACATCAATAGTGAGATCAGCAAGCTAAAGGAGAAAGAAGGCATACTGGCAGCATCGGAAGCCATGATACAAAGGCTATCTGGTGTGCCGCCTACATTTGTGATCAAAGGCAGTCTGGATTTTCCAATCGATGATATACGCACCGACGTACAGACCAAACTTGCTGAGATAGATGCATTCATAGAGCTAGGTATAGATACAGACGGAGTGGATGCAAAGATAAGTGTACTCTCATCTGCCATCAAGACGGCATTTGCGCAGACAGGAGACATCACACATCCATTGATCAAAGATTTCCAATCCAAAATAAATGCCATACAGCCGCCTACATTCAAGGTGATAAAAGGTGGATTGTTTGATTTCGAGAATGCTGATATATTCGATGATCTCAAAAAGAAACTCGCTACCATAGACCTGAAGGCATCAGTAGGACTTGACATAGATGTACGTGGTGAGAAGTTGGGAGCGATCAATAGTGCATTATCACAAATAGTTGAAGATGGCAATGTCACAGCTGATGTGATGTCAAAAATAAATGCAGAGCTCACCAAGATAGGTGCCAATCCTGGTATTGGTACAATGTCAAATAGTGTGAGTGGTTTGCTCAAATCATTCGAAGCAGCGAGTAGTATAATTGGTCCTTTAGATCAATTATTTACGCAATTTTACAATAATCAGAGTGCAGCACTAGATGAAAAAACCAATAAGCAAATAGAATCTATAGAGCTTACATCTGCATTAGAAAGAGATACAATCGAAAAATCATTACTAGGTGAAGATGAAAAGTCTAAGAGACTCAAAGCAATAGAAGAAGATAAGGCCAAAAAGCTAAAATCCGTAGAAGAAAAAGCAGCCAAAGAACGTGCCGCTATAGCTCGAAAAACAGCCATACAAAACAAAATACTCGGTATATTCAATGCCACTGTCAGTATGTTCGAAGGTGTAGCAAAAGCGCTATCATTAGGACCAGCAGGGCTTCCACTTGTACCCATAGTGAAAGCATTAGGTCTTGCCAACATTGCCGCCATCGCATCTGCACCACTGCCATCGCTTGCCATCGGTACCAACTATGTCAAGTCTGACGGACTCGCTAAGCTCCACAAAGGAGAAAGCGTAGTACCGGCACGTGTCACAGGTCACTATACACAAGGTGCTAGGATGCCACAGCAAAATGATAATAGCGTGATCATCAGAAATGGAGATCTCAAGATCATGACGGATTATAGTATTCATCTCGACAAAAGATTAAGAGGCGTAGGATGAGAATACTAAAATCCATACATAGAACCAATAATAACAATGTCTTTACCATCATCATCTATGATAGAGAGTCGGTATCTGATCCTGAGATAGAATTCAAGTGTAGCGATGATTTTTTCAAAATAAAACAAGAAGGCGCTCCTGATGATCCATATAAGCGCATCGTACCTTCATCGCTTTCATTCACAGTACTGTACGGATCACCAGAATACACCACTACACAAGAAAATGCGGTACAAGATTTTTATAATGCACTGACCAACAGTTACGAAGGTAGATTTTATGTCACAGTGACAAAGGCCGCAAGTAGTTTTGCTTTCATGGGCAAGATATTGCCAGATGTAGGTGATTATTTGCTCGATAGATATGGTGATTTTGTAGTGACGGCCATAGACGGCATCACCGATCTGCAAGATATAGAGTACCGACCAGATACATACACTGACCTGACAGCAGAAGCCGCCATCCAGACAGCCACATTTGCGGATCATTTTCGCAATATCCTAGAAAAGATAGACACAGTAGATTTCTTTAAAAATGTGCTCAATGATGCGAATATCAATTACCCTTTGTACTCTACTGCAAACAACTGGACGGAAGTCAACAGCGTCGCTGGCGATATATGGCAACAGGTAAAGGTGCGCAATTATTGGTATGAGCAAATATCACCAACTTATAGGAAATACAAATCTTGTTGGGATGCATTGACGGATCTACTTACAGGGTTTAATGCCAGAGTGGTCTATGATGGTATGTATCATTTCGAGCAGTTGGGCTATATGGACAACTTACCAAGCAATATCACTACCCGACAATATCTCATACAACCAGGTGGACTTCTTATAGATGGTTCACCACTTACCAAGGTGCAGCACAACTATGATAGTGATAATAATCTACTAGCCGCTCCCAATATAACACAAAGAAGGCTGCCAGCTTTCAAAGCTGTAGTACTAGAGCAAAGCAAATCATTCTTTAATTATATCAATGGGATGATCATAGGTAGCGACAATGCAGGGCCGCACTATTTTGGTTGGATCATCGCTACAGGCAATAAACTGATATCTCAATTATTTCTAAATATCACAGGCACACCATGGACGGATATCACTTATCAGTCCACGATGACTATAGTACACACGCTAGTAGTGGAGATATCTATAGGTGATTATTATTTGGTGGCTGATGATCCACTATACAACAATACGTTAAACCTGACGATAGATAATAAATATTTCATAGCGCAAGGTGGCACTGTACCGACGCTCAACTGGTCCTTAGTGCCAGCGGCTATCACTATGAAGATATCAAGGATATTTGTAAACCAAGGCATCGACACCTATAAGGCATGGATAGATGCTATACGCAATACAGCGCTCATCATACAGAGTACGGAGATACAAGCTGAAGGCAAATTGCGGATAAAAATAAATTCCTTTGTCAGCACTCGAAACAATACAGTAATATCTAGTTTCCCATCTGTAGGTGTCACCATTGCCAATAAATCCAGAGTAATCATAGGTGGTAGTTACGAAGACCTATATGAGCAACCTGCAGAAATTAAGAAATATGAGATAGGTGACATCCGCAATAGTACGATTTATAATGTGAAGTGTGGATACTATGATGCTTCAGAAAGCAAAACCTTATTGGGCCAGCTATTTATGGCAGTGGATGGCAATCCAAATTATGATCAATTGCCTACAAGCTTATGGACTGATCCAGACGAAGCGACATCACTACCTATCCAAGATCTGCTGTTGCGGCAGATGCTAAGCATGAGAGCAAAGCCATCCAATACGCTAAAAATTTCGCTTTTCTACAAAAACACTACCATGATTTCGCCTAGAGATCAGATAGTTTTCGGCGGTGATGTGTACATACCTATACAGATGGAAACAACAGCATCGGGACCAGGTGCATACACTACTTTCAATGCCATATTGTGGAAAGTGACCAAAGATTATGACGGTATCAATGTAGTACCAATACCTGAGCCTGAAATAGAGCCTACGGAATTTCCCGTACCGGACGGAAGTGTGGATCTATACAATGTAGGTGGTGTAGCCAATGGTCTAGAATATTGGGAAGAATGGAGCAATGTACCGACGGCATATGTAGAGCCTGTAGATGGAGACAATTTGAGTGTATTGGTCAATATATCTGATGAATACACCATAAAAATAAAAAAGAAATGGCAGCTATACATCAATGGTGTGAAGCAATTGTACACGCCTACAGGCACGCTAGCATTGAGGCAATGGAGATTCGATTTGGATAACAATAGAATCGTATTTGTAAAAGGAAGCGGCAATGTGGGACATGTAGAAATCTTTAAATATTATTAAGATATGTCATTGATCTGGCCAGAAATAGAAGATAATAGTATCATGGATAATAAAGTATATATCAATCGAATACAAGCAGATGATAAGCAGACGCTTGGCGAAATGCTATATCAAGGCAATGTAGTAGCGAAAACTCTAGAGTTGCCATGGATGCAAAACAATAATAAAATTTCTTGTATTCCAACTGGAATTTATAAGGTGGTAAGGCGCAAAAGTGCGAAATACGGTAATCACTTCCATATCACCAATGTACCTGGTAGGCAGTTTATTTTGATCCACAATGCCAACTATCATTATCAGTTGCTTGGATGTATAGCTGTGGGCAAGGATCATGCAGACATCAATAAGGACGGATATCTGGACGTGACAAGTAGTAAAGAAACTATGGCAAAGCTACTGAAGCAATTGCCTTTAATATTTGATTTAGTAATCTCATAAAATGTTTAAATATATGCGAATTTTAATAACAATAATGATACTATGGTCCAGTACCATGGCATTTGGGCAAGAAATATGGCAATTGTCACCATGGGCGCCAGATAGTAGCT
>CAYLWW010000063.1:0-8649 GCA_964387585.1 uncultured Candidatus Midichloriaceae bacterium | reverse complement strand
TTGAGATAGAACATTCCAGACACAGATCTATGTGGAATTTTTTAGTTCACATAATCGCCACTCTACTTGCTTACTCAATGAAAAATAATAAACCTAAAGTTAACATGAATCGATCCTTAAAACATCCTTAATCCATTATTGGGGTCTTTAGTCCATATCATTTCGACTCTAGTTGCTTATTCTCTCAAAAAATCTAAACCTAAAATTAATTATTATACTAAAAACCACAACTTACATCATCCAGCTTAAAAGCTTATCTCGAATTCAGGTGTTTTCTGATAATTACAACATATGTCCCCTTTTTTTATATATCTAAGATAGTACTTTTTCTATTATTGGAATATGGGTTTTGCTATAGCGGTTACAATAGCTGTTATAGCTTATATTTTTAGTAATCCATGTGTAAATCAGTTCTGGCAATCCTTGTGGGGGCTTATTCCAATTTTTAAATAAGCTATATCTGATATCGGTAGAGTTTATTGATTTTTCTACTTCTCTTAAATCTAAGTTCCACTCGGGAAATAATTGTAAGTAATACGATGATTTGTCTTTAGAACAACCTAATAGTGTAATTTCTGAAGAGTCTAATTTATTATAAGCTTCTTTCTTAATAGCTTTTACCCAATTCTTATCTTCTACAAAATCAATTATTGATCTAATCAAAACACTATCGTTTTCTACTTCACTCAATGATATACGAATCATCTTTTCCCTTTCTTCAACAGTAAAAGGATTTTTAGAATTTAAGGGAGAATTAGCTGAGCCTAAAATAACAAGTATTTTCTTATAGCGCATTAAACCATTTCGTAGTAGGCGCAGATGTTCTTCATGAAAAGGCTGGAAACGTCCAATTAAAACTGCGCTATCTTTTTTAGAATTTAGGTGACAGCTATTAGAAAGATCTAAAATATTAAAGTATTTCATAATATCCAAGAATAATAAAACAATTTTAATTCTAAATATAATAAAAACTTAGTAAAGTTTATTATTAATTGATGCTTAGGTATAAATGATATTGTGATTTATTTTTTTAAAAATTAGATGTGTTTTATAATAGAGTAAAAAATTATGAAATGGGTGGTACACTCTGCTTAAGTAAGTAACCTAACAAAATCTTTATTTTATCAAGATAAATTGATAGTTCCTTTAAATAACTTCTACAATCGCTTCTCTTATTGCATCAATATCATTCGCAACTTGCTTACTATTAGTAAATACTTCGTAATACATGCTAGGGTATTCTGATGCTAAATTCTTTATTGCTTCTACTTTATCATTTAGTTCCTTAGTACTAATTTTATCTGTTTTAGTTAAGATTACACGAAATGCTATTCCAAATTTGCTGAAAAGTTTCATAACCTCGGAATCGATTTTAGTTATACCTAATCTAGAATCTAAAAGTAGCCAAGTGATTTTTAATTCACGCCTATTAGCAAGGTATTGAAAGATTAATTCTTGTAAGCGTTGTCTATCTTTTTTAGAGGCTTTTGCATATCCATAACCAGGCAAATCACTTAATACAAATCTTTTATCAATAAGAAACAAATTGATTTGCTGAGTACATCCTGGAGTTTGAGAAGTACGAGCTAACTTTTTTTTACTAACCAACTTATTAATTAAAGTTGATTTACCAACATTTGAACGTCCTATAAAAGCTATCTCTGAGTATCCTAAGTTTGGTAATTCATTATAATGCTGAATACCAGCTATAAATTTACAATCACAATATGAAAAAAATTTTATTAATTTAGTATTGTCAGCAATTAATTCATTTATAGACATTTATAATCCTTACTTTATTGAGTAATTAATAAAAATTGAAGAAAGTAGTGAAATTAATGAGCATTTTTATCATATTTCAAAGCTTTCCAAATTAAGCATATACCAACTAAAAACATAGGCAATGATAATGCTTGGCCAATCGAAAATTGCTGCTTTAATATATCAATATTTATCATATAATCTGGTTCACGGAATTTTTCCTCTATTGTAATGCGAATTGTACTGTATGCTATTAAAAACAAACCACTTATAGTGCCTTTCCTATCTCTGATAGAGTTTATTTGATAAAGAGGTAAGAGCAAGCAAAGCATTAATATCCCTTCTGCAAATGCTTCATAAAGCTGGCTAGGGTGCCTTGGCATCCCGTCGGTATTAGGAAATATCACTCCCCATTCCACATTTGTAATCTTACCATATAATTCTCCATTTATAAAGTTAGCTATTCTACCGAATAATAATCCGATAGGTGCTACACAAGATAATAAGTCGTAAGTAGCTAAAGTAGAAATATTATGTTTATAACATAATACATATATGGCAATAACCATCCCTATTAAACCGCCATGAAATGACATACCACCCTCCCAGGTTTTTATAATCCGTAACGGCTCATATATTATCCACTCAGGGTTATAAAATATAACATAACCCAATCTCCCTCCTATTATTATACCTAAACTTGAGTACAGCATTAAACTATCTAGAGCTTCTTTATTAAGAATATTACTTTTTGAATTCATTCTATTTACTAAGTAATAAGCTATTATAATACCTAAAGCGTATGATATGCCATACCAACGAATTTCAATATTACCTATACTAAGAAGAACGGGATTAATTTCAGGAAATATTATTGAATACATTATAAATGCGAAATAATTGTTTATTTATTTTAATCAAAGTATTAATCTGAGGAATAATATTTGCCTTCTAACCTATACTTAATTTTATGAGTAAAGAAAACAATAAAATAATACAGGATGTATATAAACTTGCTGGTTCAGTTTTTACTACTGCAATTAACGTTAAAAATGATATAGGCGAGTTTATAAATCAACAAATAGAAGACTTACTTAAAAAGAGAGACTTTGTCAGTCGTCGTGAATTTGAAGTAATGAATAAAATTGTTTGTGATAGTAAAATTCAGTTATCAGAGTTGGAAAAAAAATACTTAGAGTTATTAGAGTTAACATCAAAAAATCAAGTCAATGTTTCTAAATATAATGAGCCAACTAATAATAATGAAATTGAAAATCATGAAGAAAATAATTAGCTTCATTAAAAATATTGGATTACTTATCATTTTAACAAGATGTGTATCTATGGTTAGAGCGATATATGGCTAATTCTCTATAATAATATAAGTTCTTCAAGATCATCACATTTTTTAGCAACTGTTGAACTCTTTTTGGTATACCTACCACCTTCATCTAAATATTCTATCACTCTTTGTCTTGAATTATTGCCGTATGTTATTGTAATTATTTGTTATTTTGCTTTTACCTTAACAAAAAATTACACTTAATTTAACCTGAATTAATATTATATCAAAGGTGTACAAATGATCCTGGAGCATCTCCCAACCCTTGATCGACGACTTGAAGAGCTGGTATTTTATTTCCGCCTAAGTTATTTGAACTCATCCAATTTAACCAATCTATCCACCAAGATCCTGGCTTTTCCTCTGCTTCTTTTAACCAATTTTTTGGTTCTACAGGAGTTTTAGTGTTAACCCAATAACCATATTTATTTTGATTAGGGTGATTTACGATTCCTGCTACATGTCCTGATTTAGTAAGAACAAATCTTTTAGTGTTATCGTATATTTGGGTAGCTTTATAAACGCCTTCCCAAGGAGCTATATGATCCTGCTCAGTAGCTAGTATGTATGAAGGGATATTAATTTTCCTGAGGTCTATAGGTATTGAATTTATTTTAATTGCATTGGGCTTTACTAATAAATTATCTTTATACATATGTCGTAAGTAATAACTACTCATAGCTTGGGGTAAATTAGCTGAATCACTATTCCAATGTAGTATGTCAAAACTTGTTGGTTGTTTTCCCAATAGATAATTTTCTACCCAACTATACCATATTGTAGCTTTTGTTTTTAGAGCCATAAAAGTCACTGCTAATATTTCCCCATCTAATACTCCGTTGTTTTTTGTGTATTCTTCTATAGCCTGTAGCTGAGTTTCATCAATAAATACCCCTACTTTCCCGCAATTACTAAAATCAACTAAAGTTGCAAGAAAAGTCACTGACTTCACATAATCTAATTTTTGAGCTGCCAAATAGCTTAGGCAACTTGCAACTAAAGTACCTCCTAAGCAATATCCTATACAATTAATTAATTTTTCTTGCGTTATTTGACGAATTTTTTCTATAGCTAACAGCATCCCCTTTTCTAGGTAATCTGCAAAAGATACATCTTTTAAATCAGCTTTAGGATTTACCCAGGAAATAATAAAAACAGAGTATCCTTGGTCAATCAACCATTTTACCATTGAATTATGGGGTTGGAGATCAAGTATATAATACTTATTTATCCATGCCGTAACTATTAATATTGGGTTCTCATAAGTTTTCGACCTTGCAGGAGCATAATGAATAAGCTGAAATAAATGGTTTTCATATACTACTTTCCCTGGAGTAATAGCTAAGTTTTTTCCTAAGGTAAATTCTTGGTTATTTGAAGAGTTAAAAAATAGTTTGTTTTTATTTTTTTTAGAATCAGCTAAAAATTGTTGTGCTCCAGTCAACAAGCTTATTCCATTAGATTGGATTATTTTTTCCATCACTAGCCAATTGCTAAAAATAGAATTAGATGGAGAAATATAGTCTATGAATTGCTGAAATATAAATTCGACTTTGGCTAAATTTGCTTTAATTATAAAGTTTTCTTTTGGTATTTCATAAGCCTGAAATAGAGAATGATAGTTTTCCTGTGGCTTATTAGCGTTATTCAAAGTTTCTGTTAAACATTGTGAATATAAATCATGTAATTTCTCTAATAAGCTAAAGTATAAATGTTGATTCCGAGCATTATCAGAAAAATCACTTTCACTAGCAGTTTTGTTATAAAAATTTTTTGTTATATGGATATTCTGAATTTCCTGAATGAACCTAAAATATTCTGAGAAAATCTTATTGTAAAAAAAATTCGAATTTCGGTAATCGCTCCAAAAAATGATTGTTTCTTTGATAAAATCATTAGTTATAGTATTATATAACCTACTGCTATTATCAGAAAAACTTAATAAATAATTGAGCATTCCTTGTTGATAAAGTAGGAATGACTGAAATAAATTATTTGTTAAAAAGAAAAAATTATTCAATTTCAACATATTATCATTAAAACTATTCTCTTTTTTAGGGTAAAATGGCTTTTCCATTATTGCTAAATAATTTATTCGCGTTGATTTTTTCAGTAATTAGTAAAAAGCACAATTTTTTTTAATACTTTTTAATATTTGATGGTATAAGCAATAAAGAAGTAAAACAACTCTAAATTGAAGTAAAGTGTAACAAATGCAATAAAAGCTATTTAGAGTATAAAGTGGCACTTTTCTGTTGCCCGGAAAGTGCCAAACCGCGTTAACTTAGAGTACTAAGCAGCTGCAAGTGCAGGAGCTTGGAATACCCTTTTAACAGATGCAAGATTTACTTTTGCATTTATGTTTTTAATCCTTTACAGCGGAATCTTACTGAGTAAAAATTGTTTTTTTAGATGCCTGTCGAAGCTAATTCGCCCCCTTAATAGTTTTAAGGTGGAGGCGTCGGGTACTGCCCCCGAGTCCAAAACATTTATTCTAAACAACGTTTATTACTATAGTTATAAAAAAAATTCTATAACATCAGTGAGTATAATCAATTAAAACTTAAATTTCAACACTATTAGAATTTTATCATACTATTAGTTAGAATATTTTTTTACTTTAACCTTAAATGTGTAGCATATTTACCACACAGTATTTTAGTCATTAAAAGCTATAATAAATTTATTTGACTCAGTTAGTGATTTGCTTTAATTAATGATCTTATACATGGTTATTAATACACTTTTAGTACTATGTTAATTATTAAGCGGTAAAAACTTGTTTTTTAGATAGGGTTTGTTTTAAGCTATATTAAACTTTCCCTCTTAGTAATTCTGATAAATAAAAGCTTTTTAAAAGCTATACATCTTAGTAAAGTCCTTATATTAAATCCTTTTTTAGTTTGTATAAGTGTTATTTATTTTTTAGTTTAGTATCTGCTATAGTTCTTTATGAGCTTAATTAGCTAAATTCTACTATAAATATTGAAAATTAAATAATTATCCAATTTTTAAAAAGGTTTTATAAAAGCAGGAAATAATGAAAAATTTTCCGATGATCTGTATAAAATAACATTACTTTATTATTAAGTTTGCAAAAAAAAATGCTTTGACTCTAACTTATTACACTTTATTTGAGGGTAAAACTTAGTTGTACTAACTATACCTACTAGTAAAGAAAGAGATGATAGATACAAAGAGCGAAGTTTATTCGCACACATAGGTAACGAGTAATGCACCAAATCTTAATTTATCAGATTATGAATGTGAAATTTATTTTTTGGTTTAGTTATTCAACATAAACTTATAAATAAAAAAACAAAATAGTTTAAGTAAGATTTTTAATAACAATTAAGCATAATTATATGAATAAAACTCTTAATTCTAATAATACAGAAGTAATTGTAAGCGATTCTATTAACTCTCGCAAAAAAGAAAAATATTCCGATAACATTGATAATATCAATGATCCGTTACCTTTATTAGTTAATAGCGAGACTGTTTTTTATCTAAAAGATTTAAAAAAGCAAACTACTGAAAGTTTGTTAACTTTAGCCGAATCAGTTAGTGTTGAAAATGCTGCTAGTTTATACAAACATGATTTGATTTTTGCTATCCTTCAGCGGTTAGCTGAAAAAGGAGGTACTATGATAGGCGAGGGGGCACTTGAAATACTGCCTGATGGTTATGGTTTCTTACGTTCTTATGAATCTAACTACTTACCTGGTGCTGATGATATATATGTTTCGCCTAGTCAAATAAGAAAATATGCTTTACGTACTGGAGATACTATAGTAGGGCCAATAAGAGCTCCTAAGCGTAGTGAAAGATACTTTGCTATAATTACCATTAATACTATAAACAATATAGAATTTGGTAAGATCAAGCATAGAGTTCATTTCGATGATCTCACCCCTTTGTATCCTAATCTTCATCTTAAACTTGAAAATGAACAAGAAGCTTCCAAGAAAGACCTAAGTGCAAGAATAATAGACATAGTTACTCCTCTAGGTAGGGGGCAAAGAGCTTTAGTGGTTGCTCCTCCTAGAACTGGAAAAACCATATTAATGCAAAACATAGCTCATTCTATAACCAGGAATTTTCCTGATATAACTCTTATAGTGTTACTTATAGGTGAGCGTCCTGAAGAAGTCACTGATATGTCTCGTTCTGTTAAAGGAGAAGTGGTGAGTTCTACTTTCGATGAACCATCAAACAGGCATGTTCAATTAGCTGAAATGGTTATAGAGAAAGCTAAAAGATTAGTAGAAGTAAAAAAAGATGTGGTTATATTATTAGATTCGATTACTAGGTTAGCTAGAGCTTATAATGATATTTCTCCTTCTTCTGGTAAAGTGCTTAGTGGTGGTGTAGATTCTAATGCTCTACAAAGGCCTAAGCGTTTTTTTGGAGCGGCACGTAATATAGAGGAAGGTGGCTCATTAACAATTATATCTACAGCATTAGTAGATACTGGTTCAAGAATGGATGAAGTTATTTTTGAAGAGTTTAAGGGAACTGGTAATTCAGAAATAGTTTTAGATCGCAAAATTGCTGAGAGAAGGATATTTCCCGCTATAGATCTAGCTAAATCAGGTACGAGGAAGGAAGATTTACTGCTTGATAAAGGTTCTTTAGCAAAAATATGGGTTTTAAGAAGAGTTCTTAACCCTATGGGCTCTTCTGACTCCATCGAGTTTTTATTAGACAAACTTAAACTAACAAAAAGTAATAATGAATTTTTTGAACAAATGGATACTTATAATAATTTTGGCAAGAAAGGTTAATTGTTAGGCCGATCCTTTATAGTAAAAGCTATTTATTATTCAGTTAGTGCTATTTTTTATAAATTATAAAAATCTTTATAAGAAAAAAAGAAATAAAACATTAATTGAGTTAAATGATGCTTATGGTCGATTGATTGAGTTTGATCCTGCAAAGAATGAGATCGGTATATCATATAAGCGATATAAAATACCCGAATTCGGGTATTTTGAGTTATTCTTTTGTTCTTTATAAAACTCTTTTTAACTCAACATTCTAATCTACATAATCTTTCCTTACATAGCATTTCATTCCTTATCCCGAACTTTGGTGGTACTTTACATGAAAAAATCATGCTTAAAAAACGTAGCATTATTGAAATAGTATTTGATCATCTGAAAAATAAAATGAACCTCGTTCATTTGAGGCATCGTCCGCCAATTAACGCTTTAGTCCATATCATTCGACTCTAGTCGCTTATTCTCCCAAAAAATCTAAACCTAAAATTAATTATACTATAGTAAATGACCTTGTAATTCAGACGTGAATAAAATAAGGTTTTAAATTTAATGGTAAGAGATGAGCTATTCATTAGATTTACACGAGAGAGAGTTATAAGATTTATGCAGAGAGGAGGTAGGAAAGCGTTAGCTGCAAGATTGTATGAAGTGACACGTTTCACAGTGTATTATTGGCTTAAAAAGAAGGCTAATACCGGTAGTTTAGTAGACTATAGTATATTATATTGAATTAGATATATTTTTAGTTATAGTAAAAGCAAA
>CAYLWW010000062.1:0-8706 GCA_964387585.1 uncultured Candidatus Midichloriaceae bacterium | reverse complement strand
TCGAGACATCGTTCGCCAATTAACGCTTTACTCCATATAATTTCGACTCTAGTCGCTTATTCTCTCAAAAAATCTAAACCTAAAATTAATTATTATACTAAATACCACAACTTACATCATCCAGCTTAAAAGCTTATCCCGAATTCAGGTATTTAACTGCAAAGTTTGAAGTCAGCTGCAACCTTGATAATTTAGTTAATTTATTCAAAAATTTAATATAACTTTAATAAATTAGCATTTTTTCTTCAGGAGATAATGTAAAAAATTAGTCATTTAACAAGAATAAAAACATTATATATCGAGATATTAAAGATTTTATTAAGAAATATTTATAAAACAATAATTTTATTTCATTTTCATCGATTTGTTGGTATAGATATTATTGTTAATTTTACTAAAACACGAAATACAAAAAATAAAAATGTCCAATAGTCAATCATATAAAGAGATACGGCACAATTACAATGATCATATCAACTTAGCTTACCAAAATAAGTTTAAGCAAATTTTTAAATCAATCCATGAGGAAAATAAATGTATAGGTGATATAATAGCACGAGATGCTTTTGAAACACGTCATAGCATAAAGGAAGAGCATCAAGAACAAACACCTTTATTGGGGAACATTGTCATAGGTGCACGTCAGTTTTTATATTATCACCTTAAACCTGTTTTTACCCATCCAAAGTATACAGCAACTAAAATCTACGATAAAGGTCTAAAGTACCTAATATCAAACCCTGATTATGATTATTTTATCAATATTGCAGGTAAAACACCTGAACAAATAGCGTATTCAGCTTTTAAGACTGACGGTAAAAACTTAAACTTAGCGGATAATGGTTTTGGCGAAATATTAGCTCTAAGCGAACAATTAAAAAAATATATTCCAGTAGAGCTATACCCAGAACATATAACTTCTACAGCTGCTGAATGCTTTAAAACTAGCTTGGAAGAGCGAGAGATAAATGAACAAAGCGTATGCGAAGCGTTTAAGCTATGTGGAATGTTTCTAGAGTTTGAACTCTATCCAATCCATTTTTCCAATCCATCATGTTATATTGTCGAGCAATAACTTTGTAGGCAATGCGTTATAACGATACACAATCAAGAGCCAGAAGAAAACCACTAAGAGAGTATGATAGAGAATTGTATAAAGAGCATAAGTTAATTGAGTGCATTTTTAACAAGCTCAATCTTAAAGGTATACCACGAACTTGAAGTCGCTTATCTTGGTTTCGTCTGTTTTGCAGGAATCTATTTATGGCTAAAATAATTTTTGATACCACTTAGCTTGTTGAATAAGCGAGTAAAATCGTGATTATTAACACAATATTAGATTGGTTATACAATTTGCTACTTATTATTAAAAAATAATAGAAATTTATGAAACTATTTATTATATAAATGTATAATAAATCTTATAAAATTCTAACTAAGTCTCCTATAATTATATCTATTGTTATAAATCTTAGTTATATTGTAATGTTACTTAATTTTAGCTCAAATTAAATCATTTATTATTAAAGTAATGGAAAGCAAGAATACTGATATCACTAAAAATAATGATCAAGATGAAAATGCTGAAATAAATCAGCTGAGAAGCGTAAATTATAGCACGTTACGTCCTACAGTAACTGAGTTAGAAGATATACTCTATAAGCCTATACCAGTTCTAGATCATGGTTTTATACGAGTAGTAGATTATATGGGTAATGATAGCGCTATAGTCCAAGCTGCAAGGGTATCGTATGGAAGAGGGACGAAAAAAAGTAATGAAGACAAAGGTTTGATCAATTACTTAATGAGGCATTCTCATACTACCCCTTTTGAGATGTGTGAGATCAAGTTCCATATAAAACTACCAATATTTGTAGCCAGACAATGGATTAGGCATCGCACTGCTAATGTTAATGAGTATTCAGCGCGTTATTCAATATTGGATAGAGAATTTTACCTTCCTTTACCTGAGAATTTAGCAGCTCAATCTAAATCTAATAATCAGGGACGAGAAGATATTAATTTATCAACAGAAGAAGCAGAATTAACTTTAAAGATACTGAAAGATGATGCAGAGCGTTGTTATGATAATTATATCGCTATGCTCAATATAGATGAGAGCACTGGTGAAGCAATTGATGAAAATAGAAAAGGCTTAGCTAGAGAATTAGCTAGAATGAATTTACCATTAAACTATTACACTCAATGGTATTGGAAAATTGATTTACATAATCTACTACGCTTTTTAAGGTTGCGTGCTGACTCTCATGCTCAATTTGAAATTAGAGCTTATGCTGAAGTAATGCTTGATATTGTTTCTAAATGGGTTCCTGCTACTCATGAGGCATTTGTTAATCACCAACTAGATGCTGTTACTCTCTCTAAAAAATCAATTGAAGTAATTAGAGCTATGTTATCTGGGGAAAAAATTGAAGAGCAAAATAGTGGTTTATCAAAGAGAGAATGGAATGAATTAATGAAACAGTTTCCTAATTCATAAAATAATTTTTAATAATACAGTTTCAATGGATATTATAAATAACTCTCAGGATAATCTATTAAGCCATAATTCTTATTTGCTGTCTTTTTCACGTAGAAAAGGCCGTAAATTTAGTTTAACTAACAAAGATGTAATTGAACAATTTATATATAAGCCATTTATTGATAAAAATAGGCTAGACAAATTGTGTACTGAATACTTAGTTGGTTTTAATCGATATCATCTAGATGTAGGATTTGGATGTGGGGAAGTATTATTCAACAAAGCAAGTGTTAACAGTGATTGTCTATTTATCGGCTGCGAACCATATGTAGATGGAATAATGAAGTTATATAAAAAAATACAAACTGCAGCTTTAACTAATATATTGATTTTTCCCGATGATGCTAGAATAATACTAGGTTATTTACCAGATAATTTTTTAAGTAGCATATCTATATTATTTCCCGATCCTTGGCCTAAAAACAGACATCATAAACGTCGCTTAATAAATAAACAGACATTAAATTTGCTGACGCATAAGCTAAAATTAGGAGCTTTAGTAGAAATAGCTACTGACCATGAAGATTATGCAAATCATATAACTGATTGCTTATTTAATGAAAACGATCATTGGTTATTAGATAAGCAATCAGTTAATAATAGGGAAGAGTGCCAAAAATTAAATATTGATACAAGATATGCTAATAAAGCATTACAAAGTAATGCTAGTATCAATTACTTTAGACTTTCTTTATTAAAAAGTAATGCTGATTAATCTATATTTTTGATTATTATCGTGCTTGTGTTTTAGCTAATCTTATTATAAATATATAGTGATATTAAAGCAAAAAGTTGTAGCATTAGTATATGGCATCAAACACTCATAAAGAAAATAATATAGAAGATTTAATACCTAGAAAATTAATCTTTGGCAACCCTGATAAGTCAGTAGTCAAAATTAGTCATGACTCTAAATTTATTTCTTATATAGCCCCTTATCAAGGAGTATTAAACATATATGTAGCCCCAGTTAACGATTTAACAAAGGCTCAGTTAATTACTAATGATACAAAAAGAGGAATCAGATCTTACTTCTGGGCTCATAACAACAATGTAATAGTATATCTACAAGATAAAGAAGGTGATGAAAATTGGCATCTTTACAGCGTTAATGTAGAAACCAAAGAAGAGAAATCATTAACTCCTTTTCCTGGAGTAAGGGCCCAAATTATAACTGCTAGTCCAAATTATCCAGATAATATAATAGTTGGTCTTAATAAGCGCCGCGCTGATTATTTTGATGTATTTAATTTAAATCTCAATAATGGCGAACTGGATTTGTTATATGAGAATGATAGATATGGTGATTTTACCGTTGATAGAGATTTTAATATTAGATTTGCTATTAGGAGTACTGAAGATGGTGGCGCAATAATAGATAAAATCATCTTACTTTCTTCTAATGATGGCAATTTAAGTTTGGATAATAAAAAAGCCGTTCATTACAGTTATGAGCAATTCATGATTATTAGCCCTGAAGACTTACATACTACAGGTATAGTCGGCTTAAATGCTGAAGGTAATAAACTTTATTTACTTGATTCACGTCAACGCAATACTGCTGGTTTCTTTGCTTATAATTTAGATAATAACCAACAATCATTAATTTATGGTCACGATAAAGTTGATGTAAGTGGTGTTATAGTAGAGCCAAAAACTGCTGAAGTACAAGCTGTTTATTATACATATGATAAAGAAGATTATCATGTAATAGATGAAAGAGTGAGAGCTGACTTCAATTATCTAAAGAGTAAAAAGTTAGCAGAATTTAATATTATCAGCAAAAGTTTTGATGATAATATATGGCTAATATCCTGCACTAGCGATATAAAACCAGTTGAGTATTATATCTATAATAGATCTAATACAGAGCTTAACTATTTGTTTTCTGGTCGTAAAGAATTAGAAAATCTTAAGCTTGCCCCAATGCATTCTGTATTTATAAATGCTCGTGATGGCTTGAATTTAGTAAGCTACCTTACGATTCCTATCGAAGCATTAGCTGATGATAATAGTAAATTTACTAATGTTGAAGAGATAATAGGCCATTTAAAATATAAGGTTCCGCTAGTTTTACTAGTTCATGGGGGACCTACTGCTAGAGATGAATGGGGATTAGATCCTATCCATCAGTGGTTAGCAAATAGAGGCTATGCAGTACTAAGCGTTAATTACCGAGGATCAACAGGCTTTGGTAAAGATTTTATTAATGCTGGTAAAGCCGAATGGGCAGGAAAAATGCATGACGATCTTCTTGATGCTGTTTCTTGGGCAATAGAGAAAGGAATTACTACTAAAGATCAGGTAGCCATTATGGGCGGAAGTTATGGTGGATACGCAGCTTTAGTTGGATTAACTATAACTCCTGATGTATTCGCTTGCGCTGTAGATATAGTAGGTCCTTCTAATTTAGTTACATTAATGAAGAGCATTCCTCCATATTGGAAGCCTTTTTATGATGCTTGGAAGATAAAAGTTGGGGGCGACCCAGATACTCCTGAAGGTAACGCTATATTAATGGCAAAATCTCCTATTAATTATGTAAAAAATATAAAAAAACCTTTGTTAATTGGTCACGGAGCTAATGATCCTAGAGTAAAGCAAGAAGAATCAGAACAAATTGTTAATGCTATGAAAGCTAGTAATATACCTGTTACTTATGTTTTATATCCTGATGAAGGTCATGGTTTTGCAAGACCAGAAAATAGGCTTTCTTTTTATGCTGTTACAGAAAGCTTTTTAGCTAGTACACTTCGAGGTAAGGTAGAAAATGTTGGTAATGACTTTAGTGGATCTTCAATAGATATAAAACATGGTAAAGAATTTTTACCTGATTATGATGGAAAGAAAAGTTAAGAATTATTAATAATGAGATAATTTGACTAAATAAATATTGTAAATGTTTGGGCTGAATAAGGTACTTCCTGTAGAACACTCTGATGGTAATACGCTTAAAATAAAAAAAATTTTTGCAACAATACAAGGTGAAGGACCTTACTCAGGCTATCCCGCAGTTTTTATCAGATTAAGCGGTTGTAACTTAGCATGTAGTTTTTGTGATACTGATTTTGATAGTTATGAAGAGCTCAGCATTAATGATATAATTGATAAAGTAAAAAGTGAATGGAAAGCTTTTATTAGCTATAATAATAGTCAAGTTAATCATAGTATTAGAGAACTCAATCTAGATCAAAGCTTTAAGTATTTATTAGAATTTAATAAGCCTCTGATAGTTATAACCGGAGGAGAGCCATTAAGACAGAATATTACCCAATTATGCTCTAAATTATTAGAATATGGATTGAAAATTCAGCTAGAAAGTAATGGAACAATCTATAGAGATTTACCTAAAGAGGTTGAGATTGTCTGTTCCCCTAAAAATACAGGCAAAGGTTATTTCCCGATCAGAGATGATATTTTAAGACATACTATCGCTATTAAATTTTTAGTTTCTGTTAAAAGAGAAGGTTATCAAGAAATAGCAGAAGTAGGGCAAAGCGCTTTTAAAATTAGAGTATATGTGCAGCCTATGGATGATTATGATCAACAAGTAAATTCCCTTAACTTAAAACTTGCTACTAAAATTGCAATAAAATCTGGAGCTATATTATCTCTACAAATCCATAAGATATTAGAAATAGAATAGATATCTGCACTTGGTACATCAAAGTTTGCTGTGCTGCGCATCAAATTTTGGGATCCTCTCTTGTGCTTACATATGCTCCACCAAGCTCAGCACTAATTCTTCTTAGTAGCTTTTAAATTAATTTTAGTTAACATGGTTAGTAGTTTTTTTAACTTTATACCTCATAACAGTAAAATTCATATCACTTTTTTCCAAGTATGTTTTATATATATCAGGTATATCAAAATCAATTTCAGCTAGCCAGTAACTATCATTAGCTGTATTTTTACTTTTTTCTGTAGCTTTAAACAATACCTTGGCAGAGCTAGGTTTATCAATATTAGCTGGAAATTCTACGCTTATTATACTGATTATGCGTTCTATGCTTAACCTATATTTGATAACGGGACTATTAGGATTTTGAGTATTTACATAGCGGACAAATTCACTAAACACCTTATGTGAAGAAGTATTACTTATTTTATCTAACATCGCTTTCCATTCATTCTCTTGTAGCAAAGAACCTTTATAACTCTCTCTATTACTCACATATTGCCCTAATAAATATCTAGCTATTGAAATATTTATATCTTCATAACCTTTCGCTATAGGAATAATAGAAGGTATATCATTTATTTCATCAACAGAAAAAATAGAGAAAGGGACTTTTTTGATAGAATACTCTATGCCACAAGCATTAACAATAATTACTGCTGATAATGACACGAATATCAATGTCATTATTATGTAAAACAATTGGGTATAAGGATATATATAACGCCAAGCATACCATGATTTTGCATCTTCAAAATAGCCGTTATTTTCCATTTTTCTAGCTGTAATAATGAGATTATCTGAAAATTCTTGATTATAATTTAGCATAAATCATATTACTTAAATTTTATACCTATTAATTTTTCCTTAAAGATTTAAAATTGATTATGTTGGTTTGATCAAACATAGAAGTACTGGTTTGATTAAACATAGAAGTACTGGTTTGATTAAACATAGAAGTAGTAAACTTTGAGATTGGTCTAGTAACTCCATACTTAAACAATTTTTCAATTACTTTTTTAATATCATCGTTAGTTTTAACATCATCGCTAAGATTTATCTTATGTTTTTTCACTTCAGCATTCACAAAAATAGATGCAGAATCTTCTACATGTTCAAAAAAAGAAGTTCCATTTTTCCTATTTACCCATATGTTATCTATAACAACCTTAACATTAGCTGCTATCAATTTACTCACTATAGCTTTATGTTCAGATATAGATTTACATATTATATTATTATGATTATTGAGAGACATTTCTATACCTTTTTCTACACTTAACTCTATAATTTTTTCAGCAGTAAATGACGCTGACCTTTGAAACACAGGGGAATCAGGTTTTCTATTATGAAAAAACATAGAATTGAAAAAAGTAATGACAGGTTCTAACATGAATTTTAATAACTCGTTTTTAATTTTATCAGTAAAAGATTTTGTTAGAAATTTTGCATTATAAATTCCTAAAAGAATAGACATCATTTTTTGGAAATCATGAATTATAGTATCAAGTGGAGTACCTTTTAGATATTCAGAAGCAATATCTAATACTGGCTGTATTACTTCTTTTCCAATAGTCAGTGAAGCATCTATAATTTTGATTACGCAAGGAAGATGGCCATGCGCCTTACAATTCCAAGATATATCAATAATCTCATTGAGCACTTTATTTATATTACTTGTAGTATTACAGATAGTACTCTTACTACATTGATCATCTTCATAAAAGTATTTTGGAATAGCTAATACGGAACTTAGAGCCGAAAAATAGGCTAACAATTTATACTTAAAATAATAATATGTACCAAATTTAAACATAGATTGGCCTACATAGGATAATTCTTGCCAATACGGAAAATTCTTTGCTAATTCTTGCCCATACTTAATAAAATTCAGTGCTGAATTGAGCAATTTTAGCCCACACTCAATAACAATATCATCGAATGTTTTGGTATCGATGATATTGTCTTGCTCAGCATATTTTTCTAATAGTGCATTAAAACCGAGCGCTATAGTATCCATCGCATTTTCTTTAATATCATTTCCAACTATATCTGCAAATACGTTGTGAGTTTGATTGATGCTAAGATTATAATAATCATCTTCTATTGTACCAATGGTTAGTTGATTATTATCATATTCTAAAGGACAATATAGTTCACTTTCAAGGAAATAGATCATTATTACTAATCACAAACTAATAGTTAAAATTATTATTTGATAAAGCTATCAAAACTTTTATTGATTATAATTTATCAAATGGTAAGATATTTTATAAACTTAATAAGATTTTAAATAGGTAGTTTATGAGTTTATAGATGTTAGAATAACAATTGTCATTAAACAAAAAATCAAGTTTAATTTATAAGAATTTTAAAAGACATTTTTTTTAATTTTTTCTCTTTAAAAGGGAAAATTTTGCTTATTATGAACTATTTTATCTTCACTAAGAAAGTAATAAGAGCCATATATTACAATATATTATGC
>CAYLWW010000061.1:0-9063 GCA_964387585.1 uncultured Candidatus Midichloriaceae bacterium | reverse complement strand
ATGAAATCTTTAATACCTACCTACCATGACTCTTTTATACTGCTTTAGCTATATATCGTAACTATTTTCTTGAGTAAAACACTCATCAAAAAGTGCTTTAAAGTCTGTATTAGAATCATCTTTAATAGCGTTGATGAATTTATCCGTTAATTCTATTAGTTCTTGATTTTTCATGAATACATTTTTATTTGGATATGATTAAACAATAATATTGTTTCATACTTAAGATGCCGAGATAGCATTATATAATAAAACCCCAGCTTAAGTAATGGATTGATTAAATAGTGAAATATAGTTTATCAACTAAAAACATAACAAAGTAAAGTGAATATAAGCATTGTTTTAGCAAAATTAGTAGAAATTTATGCTGAAATATTAAGGTTTTATTAACATTGGAAATAAATTTATATTAAAGAAAATCAACTCAATATATCTAAGTCTAGCTGTTGTAACTCTCTTAGTTGATCTCTCAATACCGCAGCTTTTTCAAATTCCAGCTCTATTGCTGCTGCTTTCATTTCTTTTTCTAAATTTCGTATTTTAACTTGCCTTTCTTTTTCAGAATTTACTACAATGGAGCTGAATTTAGTTTTTGCCCCCTCTACTTTATTATCTTTTATTTGCAGTAATATCTGCTTTAATTCTTTTTGAATAGTAGTTGGAGTTATATTATGTAATGTATTATATTGTTCTTGTTTTCTCCTTCTACGTTTAGTTTCATTCATCGCATCTCTCATAGAATTTGTTATGGTATCAGCATATAGGATAGCTTTACCTTCGGAATTTCTAGCGCACCTTCCAATAGTTTGTATTAGTGAAGTTTTAGAACGTAAAAAACCTTCTTTATCAGCATCTATTATTGCTACTAAAGCACACTCTGGTATATCTAACCCTTCCCTTAGTAAGTTTATTCCCACTAATACATCAAATTTACCTTCCCTTAATTCATGAAGGATAGACATCCTTTCTAGCGTTTTGATTTCTGAATGCATGTACTTTGCTTTGATATTTGATTCACAAAGGTATTCTGTCAATGCTTCAGCCATTTTCTTTGTTAAAGTAGTTACTAAAGCCCTATAGCCCTTAGTTATTGTTTGTTTGCATTCATCAATCAGATCATCAATTTGGTTTATTGTTGGTTTAACAATGCATATAGGATCTAATAACCCAGTAGGTCTGACTATTTGTTCTACTACATATATCTCTGCCTGCTCTAGTTCCCAAGGTCCTGGGGTAGCTGAAACAAATAAGGATATAGGTCTCATTCTATCCCACTCTTCAAATTTTAGCGGTCTGTTATCTGCGCATGATGGTAATCTGAACCCATGTTCGTAAAGAGTTCTTTTTCTTACAGCATCGCCTCTATACATACCAGATAATTGAGGTATAGTCGCATGACTTTCGTCTACTATTAATAAAGACTCTTTAGGCATATACTCAAATAAAGTAGGTGGTGGTTCACCAGGAGCTCTACCTGATAGATAGCGAGAATAATTCTCTATTCCTGAGCAAGTGCCAGTTGCTGTGATAGTTTCTATATCAAAAGTAACTCGTTGAAACAATCTTTGTGCTTCAAGCTTTTTACCAAGATTTTCTAATTCGGTAACACGTTCATTTAAGTCTATTTTGATTTGCCTTGCCGCTTGCTGCAAAGTAGGGCCAGGGGTAATATAATGACTATTTGCATATATGGTGATGTGATCTAACGCCAAAATAACTTTTCCAGTTAAAGAATCGATTTCGACTATTTCTTCAATTATATTGTCAAATATTGAAATTCTCCATGCTCTATCTTCATAATGAGAGGGAAATACATATATACTATCGCCCCTTACCCTAAAAGCTCCTCTAGAAAAATCTATATCATTACGAGTATATAAAAGTTCAACTAAATTTTTAAGTAAATCCTTTCTTTCTACGCTTTGATTTATTGACAATTTCAAAGTCATCTTAGCATAAGCTTCAACTGATCCTAAACCATATATACAGGATACGCTCGATACCACTATTACATCTTTTCTTTCCAATAAAGCTCTAGTAGCGGAATGCCTCATTCTATCTATTTCTTGGTTTATGGTTGCTTGTTTCTCTATGTAAGTATCAGTTCTTGGTAAGTAAGCTTCTGGCTGATAAAAATCATAGTAAGAAACGAAGTATTCAACAGCATTATCAGGGAAAAAAGATTTCATTTCGCCATAAAGCTGTGCTGCTAAAGTCTTATTATGAGCCATTATAATGGTTGGAACGCCTAAAGAATTAATTAAATGGGCCATAGTAAAAGTTTTACCAGATCCAGTTACACCAACTAATACTTGATTACGAGCCCCAGCTTTAAATCCCCGTTCTAGATCTTTGATAGCTTGAGGCTGATCCCCCTTCGGTTGAAAAGGTGACGAAATGTTGAAAATTTTACTCATTAGCTCACTATTATAATTTTTTATTTAGATACTGTATATCATCCCTCAGTTAATGAAAAAATTCATAAATTTTCTTAGCAATATTTTCACTAACTCCTGGAACCATTTTCAAGTCTTTAATCCCAGCATTACGTATATTATCAAATGAACCAAAATACTCTAGCAAAGCCTTACGTCTCTTTGAACCTACTAAAGGTATATCGAATAGTTTAGAGTTTTTTATCTGCTTTAAGTTTTTGTTCCTATGAGCTTTTATGCAGAATCTATGGGCTTCATCACGTAAGCGTTGCATATAATACAATAACTCAGGATGTTTATCTAATTTGATAGGTGGCTTATCAATTACCCAAAATGTTTCATTTCCGCTATTTCTTGCGATTCCTTTTGATATTGCAATTACAGGTATTTGAGATAAGTTTAATTCATTTAAAGATTGCATAACCGCATTTAGCTGACCTATCCCACCATCAATTATTAATAAATCAGGAATAACAGTTTGCTTCTGACCCTCTTTTACCTTACTAAAACGCCTCGTTATAACTTGTCTCATCATGTTATAATCATCACCTCCTCCAGCTTCTATTTGAGAAAACTTAAAAGTTCTGTATCCAGACTTTACAAATCCCTCTACTCCAGCCACTATTAATCCGCCATAGGCATTATTTCCTTGAGTATGGCTATTATCATATACCTCTATGCGTTGAGGGGGAAAAGGTAGTTCAAATACTTCAGCTAATTGATTCAACAACAACTCATTACTCTGAGTTAGCTCGTAATACCTCTGTAAAGCATCATAAGCATTTACTTCAGCATAATCAACTATCTCTTTCTTATTTCCTTTCATTGGTATGCTTAAAGATACTTTATAACTTGCAAGCTGTGATAATGCTTCTGTTACTAATTCTAATTCTTCACATTCTTTATTTAATAATATAATAGGTGGAGGTAATTGTTCAGTATAGAATTGAGTTAAAAACGCTGTCAATACCGATGAATAGCTATCTTCTAAACTATGTTTAGGATAATAAGTTTTATGCCCTAAATGTTTTCCATTACGAAATATAAAAACCTGAATACAAGTCTTACCAGCTTTCTCAGCTATTGCAATTACATCAGCATCATCTAGTTCGTTTATATTGATTTTTTGGTGGCTTTGAACTTGAGCTAATGATTTTAATCTGTCACGATGAAAAGCAGCTTTTTCGTATTCTAACGCTTCGCTAGCTTTTTCCATTTCTTTTGCTATCTGCTCTTGTACTGAGTTATTTTTTCCTTTAATAAAGGTCAATGCTTGTTTAACTAAATTTTGATAATCTGTTTGAGGTATATAATCAACGCAGGGTCCACTGCAGCGTTTGATATAATACTGTAAGCATGGGCGTTTACGATTGTTAAAACTGCTATCTTCGCAAGCGCGTAATAAAAAAGCTTTTTGTAAGGATGTGATGAATTCATCTATAACTCTTGCTGAAGCAAAAGGTCCAAAAAAATTTCCCTTTTTACTCAACACATTGTTATTTGGTTTGCCTCTGTATTTTAGTAAGCGAGGAAAAGCATGGTTACTGATGAGTAAATAATACGATTTTTTCTCGTCACGCAGTAATATGTTGTATTTAGGCTGAAGATTATGAATTAAATTACTTTCTAATAAAAGCGCTTCTACTTCAGTGTGAGTACTAACAAATTGCATACTCTTTGTCTCTGCTACCATACGCTGTAAACGGTTAGGTAACTTTTTGGCTTGAGTATAACTATAAACTCTCCTCTTGAGGTTTTTAGCTTTACCTATATATAGTATTTCTTCTTTTGCATTAAGCATCTGGTAAATACCAGGAGTTAATGGCAAAGTCTTAGAATATTGTTCAATAACCTTAATTCCTTCGTTATACATTTTATAATAACTGCTTTAAAGCTTTTCAGGCTTATTATGATATCTATAGATTTTTACTAATGATTAAATCTGGTTTGACAGAGTATAATTTGAGTTTTTGAATATTATAAAATTGATTAGCTTAATTTTCAAAAAAAAATATAATAAATTATTTAAATTTCACTTATATTTTATCATTATTTCACAATAATTTGTTAAGCGCAGCAAATAAAGCATGAAGAAGAGAAGTGCATAGCTTTAATACCTCAAGATTTACCTCATCAAATTTCGTGATTAGCTTGTGCCCACTAACTGTTTTCTTAGCAACTTTTAATTTAGAATGGTTTTATCACCACTAATATAATTATTATTATCATTAATAAGGTAGGTACCTCATTGAGGATTTTAAAAAATCGCGAACTTTTACTGTTCCTGTAATCAGAAAAAGCTTTATAACATAGACTAAAATAATAATGCAAAGCTAATAAACCTAATACCAATACCACCTTAATATGCAACCACTTTTCATATTTCCAATCTAAAGATAAAGTTAATAATAACCCAAATATTAAAGTTATAATCATGCTAGGAAGCATGATATAGCGTAGCAGCCTCCTTTCCATAGTAAGAAAAATCTTTGCTGTTTCTGAGTCTTTTTCTACAGAAGTGTGATAAACAAAAAGACGAGGTAAATATAATAAACCAACCATCCAACATATAACAGCTATTATATGTATGGTTTTGAATAACAGAAAGTTTTCGATTAGGTAATTTTCGATATTTGTCATAAAGAGAAAAGTCATTTTAACTCAATTAATAGATGCTTTTTCTTCCCTGAAGAGATTTTTAACTTACCTTGATTATTAAAATCATTCACAGTGATCAAGCTTAATTCATCATTAGCTAATTGATCGTTAATTTTCACTCCCTTACCCTGTATCAGTTTTTTAGCGCTATTACCTGATTCACAAATAGATGTTATAACCAATAATTTATATAAAGGTATACCATTTAATAAGCGTTCTTTATCAATTTCACATACGGGCAATCCATCTGTATTACCGCTATCAGAAAAAGCTATACTTGCGGTATTCATAGCATTAATAGCATCATTTTCACTATGGCATAATTTAGTGGCTTCATTAGCTAATAGAATTTTGGCTTGATTTAGCTCTTGGCCCTTTAGATAGCTTAACTTACCAATTTCTTCCAAAGGTAAGTCAGTGTAAAGATGCAAAAATCTTATCACATCTGAATCATTAGTATTTCGCCAAAATTGCCAATAATCATATGGTGATAACATATCAGAATTAAGCCAAACTGCTCCTTTAGCGGTTTTTCCCATTTTAGCTCCGTTACTTGTGGTAATTAGCGAGCTAGTAACTCCAAATAGTTCGGCATTTGCAGTACGTCTACCTAACTCTATACCGCTTACTATGTTACCCCATTGCTCTGATCCACCAAACTGCAATTTACAAGAGTGACGTTTAAACAACTCTACAAAATCATATGCTTGTAATAACATGTAATTAAATTCTAAGAAACTAAGGGGGTATTGCCTATCTAAACGCAATCTTACACTATCAAATGATAACATTCTATTTATAGAAAAAAGAGGCCCATAGTTACGTAAAAAATCTAGATAACTGATTTTTTCTAACCACTCTAAATTATCTACTATAATTGCATTATTAGGGCAAGAAGGAGAAAAATCTAAAAACTTTTTGAAAATTTGGGCTATAGATTCTTTGTTATCATTTATTTCCTTAGTGGTTAGCATTTTACGAGCTTCATCTTTATCTGAAGGATCTCCTATTAATGTGGTAGCGCTACCTAATAAAATAATAGGCTTATGACCGTGCTTTTGTAATAAGCGCATTATCATGATTTGCATTAAGCTGCCTACATGTAATGATTTAGCAGTACAATCAAAACCTACATAAGCTGATATTTTTTCTGAAGATAATACTTTATCTAGACCTTCTAAATCAGTACATTGGTTTAGATAGCCTCTTGCAGATAATTCTCTTAGGAAATTTGATTTATGCATATTTATGAGTAATATAATATGACGTAGTGTGTCATGTTAGAATTTGTGTTGGCTATTGAATTAAACAAATGTTTAATAAATTTTCAAGTATTTATTTAACTAAAAGATTATCACTATGCTTATTTATCACTTCTTCTAAGTAATCTCTAACTCGATTATTACTTAAATCATTAGGTAATTTATCTAACAAATGCACGGTAATAACTCCTGGAAATTTTAGCCATGAATTTTTAGGCCAATATAACCCAGAGTTTAAAGCTACAGGAATAATAACTGAGTTAGGTAAAAATTTATGAATAGCAGCTATCCCTGATTGATAACGGCGGTTTTCTAGTGGCTTAACTCTAGTACCTTCAGGAAAAATTACAATGTTTCTACCATGATTTCTTAATTTTTTGACTTCCCTAATAATTTTTTTTATCGATATAATACTATTTTTTCTGTCTATAGTAATCATTCGTAATAACTTAAGATAAATACCAAATACTGGGATTTTGATTAATTCCTCCTTTAAAATAAAAGCAGGGCAATTAAAGTATTTAATAAAAAAAATTGTTTCCCAAGCCGATTGATGCTTAGAAGCAATTATAACCCTGTCAAAATCTTTATTATAGTTGGATGAATCAATAACCTTATACCTCACTCCACAGATTATTCTTAATAGCGTTAAAGTTACCTCTGACCACAATAATGCTATATATTTAACATAATTGGGTAATAGCAAAGCTATAGGCAGGCAGGTAATACATAAAATAGCACTCCAAATAAGAAATAATCCATTAAAAATAGTAGAGCGAAGTAAGATGAATATCATAAATTTCTAGCTGATATTGCTTTAAAAATGGTTTTGCTTGCAATTATTTGCAATTATTTTATTATGAAAGTAATATAAATAGTGTTTATTAATAATTTATTTAGTTTTAATAACTTTAAAATTTTAAAAGGTATAAGTCATTAATCATTTTAAACAATTTATCTTAAATTTATTTAGTGTATTTAATTGTTTATATATGTATAGTGACTAAAAAGCTACCAAAACACTTGAAATAAAGTATGGATAATTTAAATTGTTGACCAACAAATACAAAGGTTGTAAAGCTCTTTAGCCTACTTTATTATTTAAAAGTAGTTTTAACATATGTTAATTAGTTTAGGAGTAACAAAATTATGAAAAACTTTCTTGCCACAGCATGCACAGTAGTGCTTTTAGCTGCATGTAAATGCGGTCATAAAGTAGCAAGTACTAGTGGAGTTAGCGGTAATGTGGTAACACCTAACGCAACCGCAGATCTCAATTATGATAACTTAGCTTTAACTGATGAGTTACAAAATAAGGTTGGAGATAGAGTATTTTTTGCTTTTGATAAATCAGGTTTATCAGCTGAAGCCAAAGCAACTTTGGATAATCAAGCAGAATTTATCAATACAAATTCTAACCTAAAATTCACCGTAGAAGGTTATTGTGACGAAAGAGGTACTGTAGAGTACAACCTAGCTTTAGGAGAACGTCGTGCTAATAGCGCTAAACATTATCTAGAAAGCAAAGGTATTGATAATTCAAGATTATCAACCGTTAGCTATGGTAAAGATAAACCAGCTGTTATCGGACATGATGAAGAAGCATGGAGGCAAAATCGTAGAGCAGTGACTGTGATTAGTGGCCAATAAAAAATAAAAACCATTAAGTGGAAAGCCTTGATTTTAGAAGTAGAAAAATATTTTCTAAAATCTTAGCTTTTCTCATTCTTCATCTAGTAATTCTCAAAACAAGCTTTTATAGTACTTATTGTGAAGTCTCATTTTTTTAAGTGTGATATTAGTAATAGAGATCATAAGAACATAGCTATTCTGATTACTATATCTCGCATCGGTTTTTTCGATTGAGTGGATATTCTAGAGAATAAGTAAGTAAATAAAGCAATGTTCTTTCTGCGTCTTAAATGGCTTTTTGCATATTCTTAGCTTTATAAAAAGCAATACTTTCAATGCCTAATCAAGCTTCTTTATATAATACTGGGTAATAGTAAATTCTCTATTCAGAGTAAAAATATTTACTCTCTCCCGTTCAATAATGAGCAAAACCGTTACCGAGGCATATTTTCTCAATGCCACTCCTACTTTTTACTCCTTAATAAGAACAAAAAAAGTGCTTGAAGTTCTAGATAAAAATGGAGCGGCTGCAATTAAGCTTAAAGCTACAATAGCCGCTTATACTAATGGTATCAAAAAAGTATCAGAAGTATAAGATATTAACAGAGGATAGTCATTCTAATTGATAATTATAGAATTCAAAGGCTTGATCGATAGGATATTACAAAGAAATAGAATGATTAAATAATAATGTTTTAATTTTTTGCTTGAGGTTAGCCCAGAAAGTTTCAATGGGATTAAGGTCAGGAGAATAAGGAGGTAAGAAAAGAATTGTGCAACCGGCATTTTCAATGAGACTTTTAGTTTTTTCAGATTTATGGAAAGTTGTATTATCCATAATCACCACAGTTCCAGGTTTTAAAACCGTTACCAGAAAGTTTTGGATCCAAAAATTAAACAGTGCTGTGTTGCAAGTTCCCTGAAAACAAGCGGGTACCAGTATATTAGAAGCGCATTTGCTTTATGAATTCTGCTCGCCTATTTTGCTCCCTTTCTTTATAACACGGGATCTTTTTTTCGGCTAATTCCAAGCCTTTGGAGAGCCATACTAATAGACTGAATACGAACTCCAAAAA
>CAYLWW010000060.1:0-9183 GCA_964387585.1 uncultured Candidatus Midichloriaceae bacterium | reverse complement strand
ATTTTTCCTTTTGTTTTACCATATTGTCGCATCTAATTCGAGGTGATTTACTATATATGAAACGATGAATTGAATATAACTTGGCAAATTTTAATAAATTATACAATGCTATTTCTTGATTCTTTCAAATGTCTAATTTATTTTGTTAACAGCAATCAAGTCTGAAAGGCTTTCTGTAAAAGCTCTTAGCTTCTCAAATATATACGATTTACAATGATCATAAAACAACTTAAGGACAAGAAATAAAGTGGCATTGGTAGCAATGTGCCATCATGCAGAGATCCCATAAAGAAGGTAAATATGGAAATTAAGCAATAGTAGAAAAACCCAAATAAACTTGATGCCGTTCCGATTGCATGCTTATAATCCACAAGTGCAAATGCTAGAGCATTACTGGTTGCCATACACATTCCAAAAGCACTCCCCATCTGAGAAAAAATGGTGACCGCTATCATTATAGGAGGCGGTAATATCCATAAGTGATGGTTGATCAAAGCAATGAAACTAAAAATCGTTGTTGCTAGCGTAATAATATAAAGCCCATAACTTATGATGTCTTTAAAAGAATGTTGATTATGAAGTCTTTTAGAAAACATACCTCCAAGCATTGTTGATATAGCAATTCCTGCAAAGCTCAAACCATAATGACTTGGCGAAAGTCCTAGACCCTTGATTAAATAAAATGATCCTTCAGCAAAATAGCTAAAGAAAATTCCGTTACATCCAGCAACAATAACCCCTAAGCAAATCACTTTTTTATCGGTTAGTAACTGAGTTGCAATATCCCAGATTGATATTTGTTTACGGGAACCACGTGGATGGGTTTCTGGCAATCTAAGAATCACAAGAAATGTTACGAGAAATGCAAATCCAATCAAAAAGATAAAAATATTTCTCCAACCAAACATTTCAGCAATGAGTCCTCCGCATAAAGGTCCAAGCGCTGGGAATAATGCGAGTGCGCTACCCGTTGCAGAATAGACCTTTCCAAGAGCAGGACCATGAAATGCATCTCTACAAATCGCTTGACTAAGAACACTACCTATACTACCACCAAACGCTTGCACCAAGCGGCTGATCATTAGCATTTCAATATTGCTTGAAAAATAACAACCAATACATCCGATAATAAATATAAAAAGGCCTGATATAATACAGGTTTTACGACCTAATTTGTCAGAAATTTTACCCCAAAAGAGTGTGCCAAGAGCAAAACCCAAAAGATAGATTGTGAGGGTGTACTCTACAATTGCTTCTGAAGTCTCTAAAGCATCGGCTATCTCAGGTAAAGATGGTGTATAAACAGTTTCAGAAAGTTGTGGGAGACCAGCAATAAGAACAATAAGCCAGATTGCTGGCAGTAAAATATATGTCATTTATTAGTTAAGTTTTTCTGTAAACACACTTACAATAGTAATATTATTAAAATTCACACTAGGTTCAATTTTTAAATTTCCATTTATGAATTTAGCATGACCTATTTTTATTCCATATGGTACCACCCCTCCTTCTCCTGATGTAATAAGAATATCGCCTTCAAGAATTTGTTCTAAATCACTTAAATAATTTAAATCTAATTGAAGTGAATTGCTTCCTATTGCAAGACAATTAATATTGCTTGATAAGAAAATCGCAGGTACTTTAAAATGCATTTCTGTTAGTAATAAAACTCGAGCTGATTTATTATTTACCTCTATAATTCTACCTATTAAACCGCTTTCGTTTATTACTGCGCTCCCTTTTTTGATACCATTATCCCTACCTGCATTTATTAGAAAGCTTTTACCGAATGCATTAGCTGATATACTGATGGCTCTAGCGCTTACGTAATCATATTCTGGTAATTGCCATGCATAATTATTTAACTTTTTCAATTGAGCATTCTCTGATTTTAATAGCGCTATGGCTAACTCATCTTGAGGGGTTGTAATGCTAATTTTTTTTTTATCTCCGTAGTGCCAATCAAAAAATTCATCTATTAGCTGATTATATTTGTTTTGTATAGGCGAAGAAATGAACAATAGTGACTCATATACCTCTGCTACTACGTTATATCCTATTGCTCTAACGTAATATAAGGGGGAACTTTCTTTATTAAAATAATAGATACCTAATAAAGAAAAAATAATGATTATCCAATAATAAAATTTATTTATTATAAAATTATATAAAAATATTAGATTATCTAGAAAACCTTTTTTAGCAACTTTAGCTCTCGATTTATGCATTGAGCAGAAAATTTTTATAAGCTAATAAACTTTGTTAATTGTTTTTCTCTTGCATCTTTTAGCATCAAAAAGTCTTCATCTGCATGATAAGATGATCTTGTTAAGGGACTTGAACTTACCATCAGGAAGCCTTTTATTTTAGCTATTTTTTTGTAATATTCAAATTCCCTAGGAGTAACAAATCTCTCAACATTAGCATGTTGTTTAGTCGGTTGCAGATACTGACCTATAGTAATAAAATCTACATTAGCAGAGCGTAAATCATCCATTACTTGCAATACTTCATTTTCAGTTTCGCCTAGACCTAACATAATTCCAGATTTTGTAAAGATGCTTGAGTCTAATATTTTTACTCTATTTAATAAATTAAGAGAGTGAAAATAACGCGCTCCTGGTCTTATGTTTTTATACAGAGAAGGAACGGTTTCTATATTATGATTATAGACATCAGGTTTAGCTACAACAATTTTCTCTAACGCATTAGATTTTCGTAAAAAATCTGGAGTTAGTACTTCTATAGTTACTTCTGGAATTTTTTTACGTATTTCTGTTATACATTGGCTAAAATGCTCTGCTCCCCCATCTTCTAAATCATCTCTATCTACTGAAGTTATTACTACATGTTTAAGCTTTAATTGCTTTACCGCTTGTGCTATTTTTTCTGGTTCATGAGGATCAAGCTTATCAGGTTTTCCTGTTGCTACATTACAAAAAGCACATGATCTAGTACATACGCTTCCTAAAATCATGAATGTTGCATGCTTTTTATCCCAGCACTCTCCTATATTAGGGCATGCAGCTTCTTGACATACCGTGTTAAGATTATATTGCTTAACTAATTTAGCAGTTTCTTCATAATTTTTAGTGTTAGAAAATTTTACTTTGATCCAATCTGGCTTTTTTAACTTAAAATCTTCTTCGGCTAAATGTGCAGCAATATATTTGTCAGACATGATTAACCCTCTATAACTACTGGATAAAGTATAAGTAACTGTAAATAGTAAAGATTACAAATGTTGTAATAGTGATGCATGTAAATATTTTATTCTTAATAATCATAATTTAGTTCTGATTATTGTTTTTCTATATAAAACAAATTATTACACGTCAAATAATTATCTATTAACAATAATGGCGGAAGGAAAGGGATTCGAACCCTTGTTACCCCGTTAAAGAGTAAACACACTTTCCAGGCGTGCGCCTTCAACCGCTCGGCCATCCTTCCATAAAAAATCTATTAATATTATATATATCGTATATAAGCAAGAATTAACAGACTAAATCTCTGTTTATCAGAGGTATGTATATATTAATACAAGTACTAGCTTAAAATATATTAATTAATTTTAGTATTTAAATTTTTATAATTAAGTAATTATTATAGTGCAAGATTTAATAAAGTGAATAAAAGTTTTTATTTATATTGAAATATTTAAAATTTTATCACCCTATACTTTTACAGTTCATTTGCCAAGCATTTTTACTCATTATTTATCAAAAAATAATTAAATTATATATAGTTTGGAAAGACTTATTATTAGCATTACCGTGCGAAGTATAGCAATTTTATGAGAGATGAGTAAAGAACCAGATATTTATTTTTCTGTGATTTATTTTTTAAAGGAAAATATGGCTTTCCATTATATAAAAAAACTGTATAACTTATCTTTTACTGATATTTTCTAAAAATTATGATTAAAGGTGATTAAGTTACCAAATAAAGTTTTTCCATTTTTATACTTCTTTATAAAAAAGCAGTGGCTAGGGTTTTTGCTCATTACTATAACCGCTACTGTTGCGGGGATAGCTAACAGCACAATTTGGCCTTATATTACTGGCGATTTAGTGGATTCATTTTCTCAACTTGATAAATCTAAGGGTAATTTACTTTTAGCATTACTAAAGCCATTGGGCATTGCTTTGGGTTTTTGGATATTTATTGAATTGGTACAGCGTATTAAAGGAATATTATTAGGCGTAATTACCCCTAAATTCCAAGCCAATATACGTATGAAGGCGTTCGAATACGTTAGTAATCAGCCATATAATTATTTTACTAATAAATACGTTGGTAATTTATCACATTGCATTAATAATTTACCCAATAGTGCTAAGTTAATAGTAGATGATGTCTTAACTGTATTTATTCCACTATTTATTTCGGTTCTATTGTCCTCAGCCTTTCTGCTTAATATGAATCCTATTTTAGCTGGAGTTTTTTTTAGTTGGATATCTATACATATAATCTTATCTTTTGTTTTTTCTAAAAAATCTATAAAATATTCGTTTATACAATCGCAAGCTCAAGCTGTAGTACAAGGAGAAATAGTAGATAGTATACGCAATCACCTAAATGTGAAGATTTTTAGCGCTATACAACATGAATTAGACAGTATTTCTATTACCCAGCAAAATGCTGTAAAAAAATATTCTTTTTCATTGATATATACCGAGCGTATTAAAATTATTTTAAGCTTAATAAGTATTATCGGAGTAAGCTTATTGTTTTACGTATCTATTAAACTATGGCAGTATAATAAGATTAGTGTTGGTGATATAGTATTTATTGTTAATAGCACAATTAATATAATTACTATAATATGGTTTGCTGCAGATGAAGTCAGCTACGTATTTAATGAAGTTGGGGTATGTGAGCAAAGTTTAAATAGTATATACGACCCGTTGTATAACGGTGAAAAAAACACAGCTAAAGACTTAATAGTAAAGAAAGGGAAAATAGAATTTATTAATGTCACCTTTAAATATCCACAAAGTGATAATCTATTTTCTAATAAATCACTGGTCATTCAGGGAGGTCAAAAATTAGGTTTAGTTGGTTTTTCTGGTAGCGGTAAAAGTACTTTTACTAAGTTAATAATGCGTTTGTACGATGCTAGCTCTGGGCAAATAAAAATAGATGATCAAGATATAATGGGTGTTACTCTAACTTCATTGCGTAACAGTGTAGCATTTATTCAGCAAGAACCTATGTTGTTTCATCGCAGTATTAAAGATAATATAAGATATGGGAAGATTGATGCTACCGATGAAGAAATAAAATTTGCTTGCGATAAATCTCACTGCACTGATTTTATTGAAAATATGCCTGATAAATATGATACTATAGTAGGTGAATCAGGGGCTAGATTATCTGGGGGGCAACGCCAGCGTATAGCTATAGCTAGAGCAATACTAAAAAATTCCCCAATATTAATAATGGACGAAGCTACCTCTGCATTAGATACAATAACTGAAAGGAAAATACAAGAAAGCTTAGACTACTTAATGAAAGATAAAACTGCCATAGTAATAGCTCATCGTCTATCGACTGTACTGCGTATGGATAGAATATTAGTATTCGATAAAGGCAATATAGTTGAGGATGGAACTCATAAAGAATTATTAGGTCGAAAAAGTCATTATTCTTTATTATGGAATATGCAGAATGATGGTATATTACCTTAATTCTATCTGATCGCTTATTAAGACCTTTAACATATAATATAATTATAATATAATTAAAAAAAATTTTTATGATAAATAACCTTCAATGTTCAGCATATACTTCCCTAAGAGAAAAAATAGCGCAAATGCTTATTGTCGGCTTTACTGGTACTGATGCTAGCAATATAGATGAAATAGCGATTTCAGCAGTAAAAAATGAAGTGGGTGGCCTTATATTTTATAAGCGCAATATCGAATCTAAATTTCAAATACAAAGTTTAATCAATTATTTTAAATCTAAGCTAGATAATAAATCACTATTATTCGCTCTAGATCAAGAGGGTGGCTTAGTAAAAAGACTTAGCTCTAATAATGGCTTTAATGATTATCTATCCGCTAAAGAAATTTCAGAGAAAGATATATCTTTTATAGCTAAGCATTATTATGATATGTCGTTAGACATAAGTAGTGCTGGATTTAATTTCGTTTTAGCTCCAGTTGTTGATTTAGACTATGGTTGTCAAGTAATTAGCGGCCTGAATAGAAGCTTTAGTAATAATCCATATAAAGTTGCTCAAATATCTCAAATTTTTATTGAAGAGATGAATAATAGCAAAATCAAGACATCTTTAAAACATTTTCCTGGTCATGGTAGCGCTAATGGAGATACCCATTTGGGATTAGTAGACGCTAGTAAAACTTGGTCAAAAGAAGAGTTAATGCCATTCAAATTATTGATAGATAGTAAAAAAGTAGATAGCATAATGACGTCCCATATAATAGTGAGAGATTTAGATAAAGTGCCAGCTACTATGTCTAAAAATATAATCGAAAAATTATTACGTAATGAATTAGGTTATGATGGGGTGGTTATTAGTGATGATTTAGCTATGCATGCTTTAACGGATAATTATAATTTTAAAGACATAATTATAAGCACTATAAATGCTGGAGTAGATTTTCTGTTATTTAGTAATAATCAAGGCAAAGAACTTAACTTAAGTCCAGGCTATATAATAGAACTTATTGAAAAAGCTGTAAGAGACGATTTAATATCGCAAGAACGTATAGAACAATCATATTATAGGATAAAAGACTTTTTATCTTCTATTGAAGAAAATAAATTATTTGATGTAGAAGCAAATTTGTGTTTGAATGAAGGACTGATATTAGATTATTTTAAATAATCTATAAAAAATATAATAGAACAATTAGTAGAGTTTTTAAATGATCAACAAAATAAAAACATATTTTACTGTATTTTTATTATTTTTCATTACGGCTTGTGCCGAAGAAAAGAAAGCAAATGATAATTTAGCAGAAGAAGGAGCTACGATAGTAGTAGGTACTTCAGCTGATTACCCACCTTTTGAATTCATTCAAAATGGTGAAATAGTTGGTTTTGATATAGATTTAGTTAATGCGATTAGTAGCGAATTAAAGAGTAATGTCGTTATTAAGGATATGCCATTTAATTCATTAATTTTAGCTCTGCAAAATAATGATATTGATATGATAATCTCAGCTACTTCTGTAACAGAAAAGAGAAGTGAAAATGTAGATTTTTCTAATGTTTATTATAATAACAAAATATCAATTATCTATGACTCTACTAAACAGCAAAACTTAAACAGTATAAACGATCTTGTAGATAAAAAAGTTGCTGTTCAAACTGGTAGCACTATGCAGTCATTTATTGATAAATATAGTAAGGATAATTCTTTAAGTATTGACGTCATACCATTAGATAATAATTTAATTAGTATTGAAGAACTGAAAATGGGTAGAGTTGATGCGATAATATTTGAAAAAGCTCAAGCTAATAAGTTTGCTAAAGATAATAATGATCTAAAAGTTATAGATGTAGATAATACTGATAATTACGGATATGCAATAATTTTACCTAAAAATTCTACATTAAAAAATGAAATTAATCGAATCTTAGAAAAATTCTTAGTTGATGGTAAATTATCTGAATTAGAAAATAAATGGATTGAAAAAGGTGATTTTTAAGAAGACTGTTTATAATTAATTTATACTAAGTGTGCATTATAGCATGGAAATTGTATTAGCTCAGCCAAGAGGTTTTTGTGCTGGGGTTAAGAGGGCTATAGAGATAGTTGAGAAAGCTTTGGAAAAGTACGGTTCTCCGGTGTATGTTAATCATGAAATAGTACACAATGGTTACGTTGTAAGAGAACTTAATTCCAAGGGGGCAGTATTTGTAAAGAATCTTTCCGAAGTTCCTAGTGGATCTATAGTTATATTTTCTGCTCATGGAGTATCGCTTGCTATAGAACAACAAGCTAAAGAGTTAAATTTAATTAGTATCGATGCTACTTGTCCATTAGTAACCAAAGTTCATAAACAAGCTCAAGATTATGAATACAAAAGAAAAAAAATAATCTTGATCGGGCATAGTGGACATCCTGAGGTAGATGGAACTAAAGGAAGAGTGAATTCAGAAGTTTTCTTAGTACAAACGATTGCTGATATAGAAAATTTACCTATAAACTATGATGATGAGTTAGCGTATGTAACTCAAACTACTTTGAGCTTAGATGATACCAAAGAGATAATAGAGGCCTTAAAGAGAAAATTCAAAAATATTGAAGGCCCAGGATTGAAAGACATTTGCTATGCTACCCAAAATCGTCAGCAAGCGGTAAAAGCCTTAGCTAAAATAGTGGAAGTTATTTTAGTAATTGGTGCTAATAACAGTTCTAATTCTAACAGATTAAAAGATATAGCAGCTCAGCATGGAGTGAATTCCTACTTAATCAATGATGAAAAGGATATAGATTTATCTTGGTTTAATCAAGTAACTAAGGTTGGCCTGACTGCAGGTGCTTCAGCGCCTGAAATTTTAGTAAATAAAGTAATAGATTTTATGAATTATCACTTCAGTGCAAAAGTAAACTCATTGGAAGTAGTAGAAGAACGAGTAATCTTCAAATTGCCTAAATTACTTGATAACTAGCAATCTCGGTATTAGAAGTTTTTAGTGATTTTTATTACTTACTCTAATTATTAAAGGTTAAAAGTAACCTATTATAGCCTGATTCGGGATTGCGCACATACTACCATCAGCAGGAGCACTTGGTTTATGGTTGGGTTTTACTGCAACTTCTGGTTGCGGAGGTTTGCCATTTGCACCTGCACCATTTCCACTCTAAGATATTAGCTATAATCCACGTTTCTTCCACCATTCGTCTGTATAAAACTCTTCAGGAACTTTATCCTTATCATCAAAATTAGGATCAGTTATTACATATTCTTCTCTTAGTATTTTAGACCATACCCCATCCAAATCTTTCGCCAATTTACTCCCACACCACGGACAATAAGATAGCTGCTGCCTTGTGCAATTATGCTCATCCCAAATTAATCTAAGGAAAAATGCACGAAAAATTTTATCGTAATTGATCTCCGAATTTTTTTTGACATAATATGTCATATTATCACAGCAAAATTTATTACTCATTATTTACCTCCTCTTTTAGTTTTAGCT
>CAYLWW010000059.1:0-10115 GCA_964387585.1 uncultured Candidatus Midichloriaceae bacterium | reverse complement strand
ATGATATGCAAAAGATAATAAAAGATTCGGGTTACACTTTGCTTTACCTGCCTCCATATTCCATCCTATTTAAATCCCATAGAGAAAAAATGGGCTCAAGCTAAACATATTAGACGTACTAAAAATTGCTCCATTGATGAAATCTTTAATACCTACCTACCTACCTACCATGACTCTTTTATGCTGCTTTAGCTATACCAGACACAGATCTATGTGGAATTTTTTAGTTCACATAATTGCCACTCTTCTTGCTTACTCAATGAAAAATAATAAACCTAAAGTTACCATGAATCCATCCTTAAAACATGCTTAATCCATTATTGGGGTATTATACTAAAAACCACAACTTACATCATGCAGCTTAAAAGCTTATCCTGAACTGAGGTAAAATTTACAGAATAATACATAAACTATAATTACTGCTATTTATAATTTGGCGTTACTAAGATATTGGTTATGCAAGAGGTCTATTAGTTTATTGCCTTATCAATCTTTGATTGCTTATTAATTTATCTAGCAAAACTTTTTTATTACTACTTCGCCAAGGGTTAATATCTATTCCGCCTCGTCTTGTATAACGGGCATATACATCAAGTTTATATGGTTTACATTTTTCCATAATTTCAACGAAGATTCGTTCAACACATTGCTCATGGAATTCATTATGGTTACGAAAAGAAATGATATACTTTAATAAACCATGATGATTGATCTTTATTCCACTATATGTAATCATTAATGTTGCCCAATCAGGTTGGCCTGTAACTAAACAATTAGATTTCAGTAAATTAGAGTATAGACTTTCTTTATATAGCGCTTCGCTACGATAGCACTCTAAATAGCTTAAGCGATTTTCAAAGCTTACATCACCACATTCTATATTTAAATCATCAATACACAAATAGTTATCGCAATATATAGGATTTGAAGCCAAAATATGCTGAGGTTCTGTTATGCTGGAATAATCATCAAATACTTGTTTATCTATACTATTACTATTGAGTAATTGTTTTTCAATGTTGCAAGTATTATTGTTGTTTTTAGACAAACTCGATAAATATATTTCTATTTCAGTTTCTAATAAATTAGATAAATCTTGCCTTATAGTTTCTAGTACTACCAGTTCATTTTCAAACTTAGTATTGTTAAAGGAATTTAAATACAGTTTAAGTGATTTAGATTCTACTATAAACTTTGATTTAGCAGAGTAAATGATTTTAGCTATTCTTACTTCTGGTTTACTACGCTCATCTAACCAAGACAATTCGTATGAATTCCATATATCATAACCATCAAAAGGTAATTCATTATCTGTTATACCTATTTCACTTCTTTTAGTTTGCCTAGAGACTCTGTACAGCAGCTTATTATCATAAGTACTAATATAAGAACTTACTTTGCCTAACGGTATTCCATTCATTATAAAACATTAAAATTTTTTTGGCAGATGGACTCGGATAATTATGTTTTACTCATTGCCTTATAAGCAGATTTATGCATGGTATATATACCATCAATTAAAGATGATGATGTTTCTAGTAATCTTTGTAATTCAATTAATCGGGTAATTTCAGTAATTGGAGATACATTAGATTCTTCTAAAGCTCCTTGTTTGACAGAGTAGCTATCGCTTAATTCGGCTGGTAAATCGGATATAAAAAGATTTTCTCCTACTTTTCTTAATAACTTAGGATTTTCAAAATTAACAACGCCTATCTGACCACGTTGTTCTCCTCTAATATAAAGGTTGCCGTCAGATGTTATTTCCGGCTCTTCATCGTTATCTTCAAATATAATTTGGTTTCCATCTATCGATAAAACAGGATAGCCTTGGGTAGTTACCATTAAATTATTAGCATCTTTAGTGAAATGTCCATTTCTTGTATAACGTATGCCTAAAGGCGTTTGAACCATGAAGAATCCATTACCATTTATAGCTAAGTCAAATGACCTATTAGTTAGACGAATATTTCCTTGTGTTAAGTCTGCTAAAGTGCTTATATCGTTGGGCATGGAGTTTGCATCTTTTATATCTTTAGTAAGATATTCCTTGAACAACATTTGATCCTTTTTATAGCCAACAAGATTGGCACTAGCAACGTTCTTAGATACGACATTAAGATTGTTAAATATTCCTACTTCTCCAGCTAGTAAAGTATAAATTGAATTATCCATTTTTTATTCCAACAATAAGTGATCTAGATATAGTATATTAAAATAAGCTTTTGTAAATTAGTAATCAATTCTTACTAAAGAAAAACCTAAAAATGTTATTTTTTTATTAAGACTCTAATATATAAATATAAGACTTAATTTATCAAACAATTATGCTCTAGATATTTCATAGCTTTACTAAAGCCATCCAAGGAGTAATAGTCAACAGCAACGCCATTAGTAGAGTGATAACTGCGTACTTTAACCATGCGTTGATCCTCTATCATGTCGTTTATAATTGCTACATCTTCGTTACTACTAAAAGTATAAGCATAAAAATCTCTGGCGATTTTTAACATTCTAGTTCGATTATTAGCGGTTATAGATAAGGGATTCTCTTTATCTATAATAAAACCAGCATATGTGCTTATGGTAAACATATCAGGATTATAATAAGAGATCATCAAGTAAGGCAAATCACGCATCCCGGAGTAAGATTTAGTTATCAAAGGAAATGATACTGCGTGACAACTATTACCCTTTTTTACATTTAAAGGTAATAAAACCTCCCAATAACCAAAAGTCTTTGTCTTGTATTTATTTTCTACTTGAGCAAGACTTATAGAAATAAAACATAAATATAATGTAGCAAAACATAAGCTGCAAAACGCTACAATTTTACAGATTAATGCTTGAGTATATAATACAGAACTAATTTTTAAAAACCGCATTTATAACTTTTTTTTATTTTTATCGATTTTTCTATTTTATAGCATAAATAATTTTAGCATTCTATGCTATATTTGATCTTGTTTAAATGCTAATAATTGCAGTAAGCTAAACTGAAAATATGAGTCAGTTTGTTTTTATAATAGTGCTAACAAAAATTTACTTAGCACTATTATATATATTCTGAATTTAACTTAAACTATCTATCTTATTAACTAGGTTGCGCACAGAAGATATTGATTTATAGAACATTTCAGATTCCTCGTTATCCAGATCTATCTCTATTACTCGCTCTATACCCTCGCTTCCTATAATAGCTGGTACTCCTGAATATATGCCGCTTTCTCCGTATTCACCATTCAAATATGCAGCGCAAGGTAATACTCTTTTTTTATTTTTCAGATAAGATTCAGCCATTACTACTGCAGCAGTTGCTGGTGCATAATATGCTGAGCCTGTTTGCAATAACTTGACGATTTCTGCTCCACCATCTCTAGTTCTTTGTATGATTTCGTTTAACTTATCTTTGGTTAACCAACCTTTAGCAATTAGTTGTCTTATAGGTATTCCCGCTACAGTGGTATATCCCATTAATGGTACCATATCATCACCATGTCCACCTAACACTATAGTGTAAACATCTTCTACTGATACATTAAGCTCTTGAGCTAAGAAAAAACGAAAACGTGCAGAATCAAGTACGCCTGCCATGCCAACTATTTTATAAGGATTGAGCCCACTATATTTTTGAAAAGCATAAACCATAGCATCAAGAGGATTAGTAACTATAATTACGAAAGCATTAGGAGCATATTCCTTTACTCCCATAGCAACACTCTTCATTACTTCAGCATTAGTGCTTAATAGATCATCTCTACTCATTCCTGGCTTTCTTGCTACACCTGCAGTTACTATTACTACATCAGCATTAACTATACTTGAATAATCTGATGTGCCAGTAAAACTACCATCATATGGATCTATTGAATTGCCTTGAGATATATCTAAAGATTTGCCTTGAGCTGTACCTTCGGTACGATCTAATAGCACTACATCTCCCAATTGTTTCATTGCAAACATATGAGCCAGGGTTCCACCTATATTACCGCCTCCTATTAGAGCTATCCTATAACGCGTATTCATGTTAATTATCTTTTCCTCCTAATAATTTATTTTACTCTTTGCTATAAGAATTATTTCAGTTCCATTATATTTTTTATTCAAAAAGTATTAAGAACTGAAGTTTTTAGTTTTGTTACCAACATCGTTCTTTATTATCTAATAAAAAAATTCGAAAGACTACTAAAAATTACTCGTTGATTAATCATTTATTAACCAAAGTGTTAAGATATTTATTATTAATAATTATTGATTAATAAAAATGTTGTGAAATAGATTTATAACTAAAGAGATAAACGACGGCTATTAGCAGTGAAGAGATAGTGAGCGCTACGGCATTAAGATTAGAGTTATAGCATAACCTGAACTTTTAATCAGTAGCAGAGATAATATAAAACATATCATTTCAGCACTTTATAGAAATGGTGGAGTCAAGCGGGTTCGAACCGCTGACCTTTTGAATGCCATTCAAACGCGCTACCAACTGCGCCATGACCCCTTTTACTATGCTTTAGTTGTGACAGTAAGCACTAACATAAAGATAATGAAAAGTCAAAATAAAATTAAGCTAGTTTTAAGGAAGAAATAATGTAAATTCAAGTAAAATTACTTAATCAAAGTGCATATAGCTTGTGCTGCTATACCTTCTTTACGACCTAAAAATCCCATTTTTTCTGCAGTAGTAGCTTTAACACTGATTTGTTCTATATCTATGCTCAAAACATTGGCTATATTGGAGCGAATGGTTAAGCTATGTGGCATTATCTTAGGTGCTTCACATATTACTACACAGTCTATATTAGAAATATTCCAACCTGCATTTCTTACCATTTCATTAGCATAACGTACGAAAATTTCAGAATTCGCATCTTTCCATTGAGGGTCGCTTGAGGGAAAATGTTGCCCTATATTGCCTGCAGCAATAGCACCAAATAATGCTTCAGTAATAGAGTGCATTATAACGTCGCCATCTGAATGGGCTTTGATTTTATAAGGATGTTTTATTGAAATACCACCAATAATTATGCTATTATTTTCTACTTTTTCAGCATCAAAAGCATGAATATCTATTCCAATTCCTGTTCTTACTATCATTTACAAAATATGCTAAAATATAATAATCTAATCTAGTGGAAGATATTGAAACTTTTATACTATAAAATCAACGATAATTTTTCGTTCTATCAGTTTAGCATAAATATATTCAGCGTAATCAAGATCAATCTCTGAAGTTATTTTAATATTATGATTATCACCGATCACTAATGCGGGTGTTATATTAGCTTTTAGGCAAAGACTAATATCATCTGTAAAGAAATTACTTTGAAAGTCATTATGTAATTGATATATGGTGTTATATCTAAATCCTTGTGGTGTTTGGGTATTATATAGCTCTTCTCTATCTATAGAGATAATTTGCCCATTTATATTACGTTTTATAGTATCTATCGGTTTGATCCCTACATCTACAGCTAAGTTTATACTAAGGGAATCGATTACTTCTAATAAAATGCGCTGACTTATAAATGGTCTGCAAGCGTCGTGTATAATCACATTATTAGGATTTAAATGCTTAATACTATCCAAACCTTTAAGTACGCTTGCTTGCCTGCTAATATCGCCATAAGCTGGAGGCATTAACTTAGCAGAATTAATTTTAGCTACAGTTTTATTATATAACTGAAGATGTTCAGGGTGTATGACAACCTTTATACCATCAATGGAATTATTAACTAAAAATTGAGATAAAGTTAACAATAATATCTCTTTCTTGTTAATGCTAAGATATTGCTTTGGAGTAGACGACTGTAAACGGCTACCAACACCTCCAGCAAGGATAATAGCAATATTTTCCATAAAAAACCTTTCGAAAGTTAAAATCAAAATATATTTTATATATCTTTTAACAGTCGATTATAGAAGCTATGAATCTTATGTATATTGCTTTTATGAACAATAATAATTTTATTATTCATATTTAAAGCCATTATATTATTGACTCCTGCTACAACAATAGGTCGATCATCGCTATATGCATAGCTTCCTGTAGAATCCATAACTATAGCATTTTTCTTTGAGTCGCTTGAATCTTCACTTTTTTTGACCAACCTTAATACGCTTTCCCAAGAACCAAGGTCATCCCAACCGCTAAGTAATGGTTGCATTAGGATATTACTACTCTTTTCTATTATAGCTTTATCAAAAGATACATTATCATTTAGGTTAAACGTCTCAGAATCAAGAGATATTAATTTGTTATTGTATTGTCCTTTTTTTAAAGATTCCAAGCATAAATTATAAAGTTTTGGAGATAGCTTTTTATATAACTTAATGATGTTTTTACAACTACTTAAGTATATACCACTATTCCAATAATAATTTAAGTTATTTAGATAAGATTTAGCTTTTTTATAATTAGGCTTTTCTATAAATTTATCAACTTTGAATATTTCATCGCCTATAAGCTCTCCTTTTAAAATATAACCGTAATTAGTAGCTATTTGATTAACCTTGATACCAAAAGCTAAAATGCTATTAGGATGGGAGTCAATATAGTTTGCAGCTTTTTTTACCAGACCTAACATATGATCATGATCATTTATATAGTGATCTGATGGCATTAAGAGCATAATTGATTCGCCACCGTAATGTTTAGCCATATGTATAGCAGCTACTATTACTGAGGATGCGGTATTTTTAATAGCTGGCTCTAATATTATTCTATCATACTCGCAACTGATTGAGGTTAATTGGGATTTGAGCAATCTGTGATATTTTATGTTACTTACTATAATAGGTTTATTAAATAAGCTATCATAAGAAGTACGTAATACTGTCTGTTGTAGTAAACTGTACTTGCCAAACAGCTTTAAGAATTGTTTTGGTTTATCACTGTCTGATAAAGGCCAGAGCCTATTTCCTATTCCCCCACACAAAACTACAGGAATAATGTTTTTTGACATAAGTTTGCTTGTTTATATACCTTCCCATAGTTATCTATATATGATTAATTTACATATTACAAATACTTTAAATTATAAGTTAACTTATTAATTATCCTAGTATAAATCGAGAATTTTTATAGATTAAACAGAATTTAATAAACAAAATTCAATTTTTTATTATTTTAAACAATAAATTTTATTTTTTTAATAATAAAGCTATGTATAAATATTAACCTGTAGCAAATTAATTTTTTATTCCTTACTTTCAAATGCCTAAATTTATATTACTGAAACCGCAAATGGGTGAAAATATCGGAGCTGTAGCGAGAATTATGAGCAACTTTGGTTTTTATGATTTGCGTATAGTATCACCACGTGATGGTTGGCCTAACGATAAAGCAATTGCCACAGCAGCGCATGGAGAAGCAATAATACGGGATGCAAAATTATATAATTCTATTGATGATGCAATCAATGATTTACAAATAGTAATGGCTACTACTGCTAATATTCGTAACTCAAATAAAAGCGTTATTACCCCTGAAATAGCTGCAAATGAAATAAAGCATTATCATGATATAGGATGTAAAGTGGGTATAATATTTGGAAGAGAAAGCTCAGGATTAAGTAACGATGAACTTAATTTTGCTAGCAAAATTATCACAATTTCTACGAGTTTAGATAATAAATCGCTTAACCTAGCCCAATCAGCCGCAATTATAGCTTATGAGCTATCTAAAATATCTTTATTATTAGACAGTAATATTAATAAAAGGAATGATGATATAATTACTTATAGAGAAAGTGAAATCTTTATCGCTAAATTAATTAAAAAGCTTGAAAATCACAGTTTTTTTCGCATCCCAGAAAAAAAGAGCCAGCTAATAGCAAAAATACGTAACATAATATTGCAAAGCCAACTTAGCAATAGCGACTTAAGGTTGCTCCATGGGGTAGTTAACGCTTTAACTAAAAAAAATGTTAAAAATTAATCAAGCTTCTAAGTATAATTTTTAATAAAAAGTTCTAATTAGCCATCTTCGGGAACTGCTGTTATATAAGCAATTAGTATTTTATATTGATTTAACGTTATTAACAGCATAAATATAAGTTTATTTATATAGTTGACTTTTACTTCATATTTGCCTTAGTATTAAATTATGTTAGGTAATATAGTTAATAAACTTAGCTTAATAAAATCAATAACAAGATAGTTTCGGCTAAAGAGGTATAAAATGACAATAGAACAAAAATCTCAAGCAGTAGAAAACATTAAAGCTAATCTAACTGAAGCTTCTAATGAAGCAAAAGCAATTATGAAAAATAAATTTAACAATATGAGAGAAGAAGGAAAAGAAGCAGTCCAAGCTATGGAAGAAAATTTATATGAGATTGGAGCTAAAACAAAAGATGTAGTCAATACAGCAGAAGAGGAACTGAAGTATTATACTAACTCCCTGGAATCTAAAATAAAGAAAAATCCACTATTATCAACTACAATTGCCTTTACAGCAGGAATGATATTAGCGAAATTATTTTTTAATAACAAGCAAGGATGAGGTGAGGGAGTGTTACTATTGAATTTGTTAAAACCATTTGTTGGTGGCTGGTTAGATAACAGTAAGGAAACAAAATATTTTGCTACTAATATGGTAATAAAGGTAGCGATAATCGCTTCTGTGATTTTTTCTAGTATATTTTTGTTTGAATGTTATTTAGCATATTTTATTTTTAAATTTCTGATATATAGTTTTAATTATTCAGAAGCTCATTCTGCTTTATTTACATCATTAATCTTGCTGGGGTTTTTTATTGTAATATCATTTTTGCTTGGTTATTATAAAGTTGATAAAATAAATAGTGATAAACCTCATTCTTGCAATCTAACGAGCAATAAGCTCATGAATGCATTTATACGAGGTTATAATAGTAAGTAGATGTTTTTAGGAGCATAGAGACGGCGTTTTTTGTTTTTAACAAAATAAGTTTAAAGATTTGATAGGCTAGATAATCGAGAAGTTTCAGGCATAAGTTAGAGAAAAAATAAAACCAAACAGTTAGGTGTTGTTAACAAAATAATTTCGAAAAATAATAATAAAGCTATAGTCTACAACATATAGTTAGTGATTTTTTGTAATGTAAAGTAAACAGCATCAAAAAAATCTCAAAATCATTTACGGTTTTCCTTATCTCGTTTTTTATCTTAAACCAATAATGCTATATTGGATTTAAATCAGGAGCGAATAAGTTGGTAAAAATAAAATGTTGCAGCCAACAGACTCTATCAATTCTTTTACTTTAGAATTTTTATGAAAGTTAATATTATTAATAATAACAGTTTGTTCTGGTTTTGATTCTTTAATTAACATATTCTCTATGTGTAACCTTCAAAAACATCTTTATTGCAATTACCTTCAAATATTACTGACGCTATAATGTTTTCATCACAAAGTCCTGCAATCGTGGTTATTCTAGACTTATGTTGATAAGCTTTTTTCTTGTTCCTTTCAAGCTCCAACCATATGAAAGGCAAGTATTATCTTTAATTCCAGATTTATCAATAAAAACCAATTGATTTTTCTGTATTATAGCTAAAGTATTTTAATTTTGGTAATAGATCGAGTGAGGGTAGTGTAGTAAGACCTACATGAGGATGCGAGTAATAACGCGTACCAGAATTATAAAGAATTAGCTATAGCTTAATTTTCTTAATAAACTCACTTCTTAATCCATCGTCTCTTTTAGGATGAAGATAGGCTTTTTTTATATGTGTAACCAAGCTTCCTGACTAATCGCCATATCATCATGTTAGAAATCTCCTCTGGCCAAAGCCTAGCTAATTCTTTACTTGATTTATCATAATTTGCTTCTAAGAATTTTTTAAATTCATCTATATCTTTGATCTTCTTATCTGGACCTTTTTGATAGCCAGTCTTTGCTTTTGCATCACCCTGTGCTTTTCTTGAGCAATTTTCCAATCAAAAATTACTTTCCTACTAACATTAAACACCTTACTTGCTTCTTCTACTCTCTTTCCTGGGAGGGGCTTCCTATATATTGCATCACTTTTATTCTTAAATTATATGAATATGCTACTCTTATACCTTTTTAAGCAAAATATATAAGAAATATATTTTAATGTCACTAACTATATGTTATAAGCTATAT
>CAYLWW010000058.1:0-10238 GCA_964387585.1 uncultured Candidatus Midichloriaceae bacterium | reverse complement strand
ACATCCCTTATTTATATCAATTATCCATATTAATGTCAACTGGAATGACTATATACAATTTTTATATGCTTTACTTTTCACGTTTACCAAATCTTCATTCTGAAAATAATGAACTACATTAGATCTTATAAAAAATCAAAAATATATATTAACAATGGTGATTTATTAATAAAGATCATCATTGTAACACATATCCGACAAGTTAATATTGTCAAATATATTTACTTTTTCTTCAAAAAAGAATAACTCTCTCTCTATTACTCCTACTGTTATTTTGCCTTCCGAGTAAGTATAATTTTTATAACCAAAACCCTCAGTTTTATACATATCTCTTGAATAGCTTAAGGTTTCGATAATACTAAATTCAGGATAGATATTCGTTATAAGCCCTGTATGGCCTCTAAAAGCAAAAACAGCTCCTTTAGGGATGTAACTTATGTTTTTTGTTATTGTTGCATTTATAGGTGTTAAAGTATTTTTTGCAGATTCATAGTATTCACCATGATTTGTAGCATTGTCATTATCGCTAAAGTAATTAACATGCCAATTAATCATATTCGCAGTAGAAAAAGCATGTTGAGCGCCCAACCATTTCGCTAGTGATGATGAGCAATCTTCAGTTCTAAATTGTTTATTGAAATATCTGCTATCTTCACGAGAGCCTCCAAAAGCATAACCTAAATTAGGCAATAAAAGCTCGCCTTGTTTAGGACTAAGTTCATCACTATAGTAGTAGAACCAGTTGCTATAATCAGTGTAATTAAAATTTTCAGGGAATTTTGCAGTTTGAATATTAGGACTGTGATTGACCTGATAAATATCATTACTTGCTAGCTCTTTAATATCTAAAATAGAATTAGCTTCTGAAACTTTTCTAAGAATAGTTATATAGGTATTTTGTATACAATTTGGTTTAGAAGTTCCAAAGTTATTTATAATTTCTCCAATTTCTCCTATAGTACCTTCTAGTATTGTTCTAGAGTGTTGTTCTATAGGGTAAAAGTCTAATAATATACCAGAAATAGCAAGAATTGAATCAGTTTCATGTGATAGAATTTCCTTAGTACATTCTAATATTTCTAATAATTTATTAGTTTTCAAAGCAAAAGTTGAATCAGTATATTGTTTTATCTGATTATTTGAATTTGTGATTATTCCAATATCTAATTCTATAATTTGTTTTATTGTATCTATTATATCAGGATGTAAGTTTTTAGTTTTCACTAATAATTCTAATTTTTTAAGCTCTTGATACGAAGATTTTCTTCTATTTTCCTCTTCTTGGATAGCAATTTTAAGTATTGAGTTCATATATTAATAAGTTATAAATTACCTGATCTTATTTATCTAACTATGAATCCCCATTCTTTCATGGTATTCTCAAAGTATAATGGTAAAGAAGCTGTGATGTTAATATTTTTATTGTTTAACATTAAGCTAATTTTCCAAGAGTGAAGATGAATATTTTTTGATTTTTTTGCTAAAATCACTGCTTTTTCTATACTATTATTTTGTTTTAAATGTGCTATATTACTATTCTCTTGATGCCAATCTGATGATGCTTTAGCATATTTGCGATCTCCTAAAATGGGGCATCCAATTGCAGCGCAATGAGCTCTAATTTGATGCATACGACCAGTTACAGTTTCTAATTCTACTAAACAATTCATAGCTGAGTAGTCTATTACCCTATATTTTGTTACGGCCTCTTTACCATTTTCTAGATCATAACATACATATTCATAACTTTTGCTACTATCATTTGATACATCTTTTTTAATTAACGGCAAGCTTATTATTCCGTTTTTTTCTTTAGGTACACCACATAAAATTGCTAAATATCGTTTTGATATTTCTCTTTTTCTCATCAATTCAGAAATAATAGATGCACTATTAGCTGAGCGTGCTAGGAGTAAAGCTCCGCTAGTTTCTTTATCTAGTCGATGTACTAATCTTGGCTTTTCAGTAGAATTAAGTTTTAAAAATGGAGTCAAGCTATCAACACTTACGCTTACCTTTGTTCCTCCTTGCGTAGCCAACCCAGCGGCTTTATTAATCGCTATTATATCGTTATCATAGTAAAGTATATTTGCTATTATTTCTTTAGCTAAATTGGAATACTTTAATTCTAAAGCATGACTTTGATTTTTGCTTACAGTATTAACATCAAAGTCATTATTAAATTGAGGGAAAGTGATCTTTTCTCCCCTTTTTAAGCGTTCAGAAACATCAACTTTCTTGCCATTTATTCTTATTTTACCTAATCTAGTTAACTTAGCTATTAGAATAAAGCTAGTTTCTGGAAAATTTCTTTTAAACCACCTATCTAACCTAATGCCTTCTTCTCCACTTCTTACTATAGTTTCTTCCATAATTTTATCTTTAAACTTTATTTATATATAAAGGTAATGAAAATATATCCCTTACCCAGTAACCATAACTACTGCTGAAGTAATTATAACCCATGCTAAGGTTATAGGCAAAAACATCTTCCATCCTAACCTCATTAACTGATCATACCGATAGCGAGGTAAAGCTGCTCTAACCCAGATAAATACAAATAAGCAAAAAGCAACTTTTAATATAAACCAAATTATTCCGGGAATAAAAGATAAAAAATCTAAACCAAAAGGAGGTAACCACCCGCCTAAAAAAGCTATGGTAGCTATTGCGCTCATTAAAATCATGTTAGCGTATTCGCCTAGGAAAAACAGAGCAAAACCCATAGAAGAATATTCAACATGATAACCAGCTACTAATTCTGCTTCTGCTTCAGGTAAATCAAATGGATGTCTATTTGTTTCAGCTAAAATAGAGATAAAAAATATTACGAACATAGGCCAGAGCAAAAGTTGATAGTGCCAAGGCATGTGTTTTTGAGCTTCAACTATCTCACGTAAATTTAACGATCCTGTAACCAGTAATACGCAAACGATACATAAACCTATCGAAAGTTCATATGAAATCATCTGAGCAGCTGATCTTATAGCACCTAAGAACGCATATTGAGAGTTACTAGCCCATCCTGCTATTACTATTCCATATACGCTAAGTGATGATGTTGCTAAAAGATATAGTACTCCAACATTAATATCAGCTATTACATAATCTTCTATAGGTATCACAGCCCAACCTAACATCGCTAAAGAAAAAGTAACTACTGGAGCTAAAGTAAAAAGTATTTTATTAGCTTTATCTGGAAGTATTGGTTCTTTAAATAATAACTTAATTGCATCAGCTATTGGTTGAAGTAAACCAAATGGACCTGTAACATTAGGACCAACTCTTAGCTGCATCCAACCTATGATTTTACGTTCTGCTAGGGTTAAATAGGCTACTGATACTAATAAAGGTATAAGAAGAAGTAATATTTTACCTACTATACTAGCTATGTTGATTATTATTTCAGCTAAATACATATTTAAATACTTTATTAAATCTTAGTGTAATAGAATTATAGTATTTATTTACCATTATTAGTCAATATAATTACTTTTAATCAAATGTACCTATTATAGATACATTAATATTTGATTCTTTACTCGCCGATCATATAGTGATTTATAACTTTTACTAATTCTTGATTTCTAAAATATATATGTAAAATATATATATATTTTTTTTATTAATGCTAAGAAATGAATTAAAGCAAGTGTAAAGTTGTTTTATCTAAATAATAAATATTGAACGTTATCCTGAAAATAATCTATAAACCAGTTTAACATAGTACTAACAGAAAAGGCTAAAATTACAATACCTATTAAAATTTGCAACGGCATAAACAGATAGAAAATTTGAATTTGAGGCATTAGCTTAGATAATATACCAGCTCCTATTAAAATAATTAAGGTAACTATTATTATGGGAGTAGACATTTTGATACCTGCAAACCAAGCTGCGTTAACAGCTTCTGTAATGATTTTGCTATAATCCTCATTGTAATTAAAAATGCTAGCTAATGGTATAGTATGATAGCTATCTATGATTCCCTTTATAAGTATTAAATGCAAATCCAAACTAACAATAGTTGCAGTGATAAATAAAGTAAGTAAGCTACCTATATTACTTCCCTGAGAATGCTGACTAGGATCAAATAATGATGCTATACTAATTCCCATATGCGAACTAATAGTGACTCCGGCGGTATGTACAGCTGAGATAATGATTTTAGATATTGTGCCTATAATTAATCCAGTGATAATTTCTGCTATTATTATGAAAAATATTTCGTGAGTATTAGGCAAATTAGATAAACCTTGCACCGTAAAATATAAGGTGGGCGCTATAGCGATGCTAACAATAATTGCAAAATTCAATCTAATAAAAGAAGGAATATAAGATTCAGATACCACAGGAATCAGCATAAAGGCAGAACCTATGCGGCAAAATATCAAAAAAACAGCCAGCAAACCTGCGGTTAAATTTATTGAAAGCATAACGAAGTACAACTCAGCAAAATATTATCCATACCATAAGTAATATTAAAAATATTTTTGTTTAAAAAATAATGAAAAATACCAAAGGTTTATTTTTTTATATCTATTGGAGCTATTAATTAGAAAAATTATTATTACGCTATTTTTTTATATAAGTTAATATATAATTTAAATCGTAATTAGAAACCTCATTAAAAGATCTAAAAATTTTAAACTAATTTACATATAAATGAAATCAGAAAGTAATACTATATTAGATACCGATAAAACTGATAATAGTAGTAAGGAAAGTAATTATGATTTTTGGGAAGATTACTATAACTTACATATGAACAAAGAAGAGAACAAAGAGGAAGATGTTGCTTCTAATGATGATGATAAACAATCAACTTCAGATTCTAATACTGCTATTACAGTTAGTTCAATTGATAGTGATAACCAAGAAAATGGGAAAAGTGATGAGATAAAAAATCAAGATGATATAGAAAAAACGTCCAAAATAAAACCACGTATTAATAAAAGTAAGAATAAAAAGCCATTTCTAAAATCTATAATAAAGAGATTTAATTCATATTCTTTATATTGGATCTTAACAAGTTTATTTACTTTTTGTAGCTTATTAGTAGCTGCTTATATCTTATCTTATCATTCTGTACCCGAAAAAACCCCAAATTCATCTGAGGCTATTTTAACAAAAACTTACTTTGGAAGTTATATACTTATTGATCCACAAGATACAAAGCGTAGTAAGGAATTACTAGATAAAGGTTATCTTGGAGTTGGTATAAGTAATTTGCTTTATAAATTGATTAAGCCAGGTCAGATAGTTATAGATGTAGGAGCAGAATTTGGTTATTACACTCTTTATTTAGCTGAATTAGTAGGACCTAGTGGTAGGGTATTTAGCTTTGAAAGTAATAAAAAAGCATCTAGCTTACTAGAAAAGTCAATTAAACTTAATAATATAAGTAATGTTTCATTATATAATGACTTAGTCTATTCAAGTGATAGTAGTGTTTTAGTGGAAAACAAAGCTAATTCATCGAGAATTTTTTTAGATCAATCTAAAATAGAAAATACCGATAATGTGGAAATTGTAAATACTATCACATTAGATAAACAATTAAACAAAATTCATAATGTATCTTTATTATATATCAATACTACAAAAAATAACTTAAATGTAATATATGGAGCAAAAAACTTAATAGCTCGCTCTCGTAATATAAAAATTATTACTATATGGTCAGGTGTTGATAAAAAGGCTAAGGAAATAGAACGAGTATTCAACGATTTTGCTCATTTGGATTTCAAGTTTTGGTTAATCAATGATGATATTACTCTAACTGAAATAAATGACTATCGGGTTTTGTTAGGAGAGAATCATATAAATATTATTATAGCTAAAAAAAATCCTTTGATATTATAATAAAATCTAGTTTATTTTATTATAATAAATTATAAAATTAGTTAATAACAAACAGCAAGTAAACAAAATGCTTATTTCTAAAGACAATTTTAATACTAAAGATGAGTTACTAATTAACAACTGTAACTATACTTACTTCAGCTTGCCTAAAGCTGCAAAAGCTCTCAACTTTGATTTAAGGCGTATTCCTTTTTCTATTAAAATTCTTATAGAAAATTTATTACGTAATGAGGATGGCAGTATAATTACAAAAGCTGATATAGAAAAAATAGTTGCTACATATACTAATAATGATAATGGAATAGCTAAAGATACTCTAAAACAACAAGAGATTTCATTTTATCCTACTAGAGTATTAATACAGGATTTTACTGGAGTTCCTGTAGCAGTTGATTTAGCTGTAATGCGTGATGCTATGCTTGATTTAAATGGTGACCCTAGTCTTATTAATCCGCTTATACCGGTTGATTTAGTGATAGATCATTCTATTCAAGTGGATAATTATGGTAATTTACAGGCTTTTAATAATAATATACGAAATGAAATGATGCGTAACCATGAGCGTTACGCATTTCTGCGTTGGGCTCAAAAGTCATTCAATAATTTTCGTGTAGTACCTCCAGGTACTGGTATATGTCATCAGGTAAATCTAGAATATTTAGCAAAAGTTGTATGGGGCTCAGAAACGAAAGGCAATAAAGCAAATCTACTTTACCCTGATACTCTAGTAGGCACTGATAGTCATACTACCATGATAAATGGTTTGGGTGTATTAGGATGGGGAGTAGGGGGAATAGAGGCTGAAGCTGCGATGCTGGGACAGCCCATATCTATGTTACTGCCTAAAGTGGTAGGATTTAAGCTTAGTGGTAAGTTAAAAAATACAGCTACAGCTACTGATCTTGTGCTTAATATAACCGAAATTTTAAGGAAAAAGGGAGTAGTAGGTAAGTTTGTAGAATTTTTCGGTAATGGTCTTAATTATTTATCATTAGCTGATAGAGCAACTATAAGTAATATGGCGCCAGAATATGGTGCTACTTGTGGGATTTTTCCTATTGATCAAGAGACAATTAATTATTTAAAATTAACTGCAAGAAAAAATGATTTAATCAAAATAGTAAAACATTATGCTAAGGCTCAAGGACTATGGTATAACGAAGACGAAAGTGAATTGGTCAAATATGATGAAGTGCTAGAATTAAACTTAGAGGATGTTGAATCAAGCTTAGCAGGACCAAGTAGGCCACAAGATAAAGTATTACTAAAAAATGCTAAAGAAAATTTTTCTTCTAACTTAGAAAAAATCAATAAAAATCCTGCAAATATAAATAAGGAAACATCAGTCACTAATCAAGATTATCATCTGAGTAATGGTAAGGTAGTAATATCAGCTATAACTAGCTGCACTAATACCTCTAATCCTGCAGTAATGATAGGAGCAGGATTGTTAGCTCAAAAAGCAGTCGCTTTAGGGTTGCGTAGTAAACCTTGGGTAAAAACTTCACTTGCTCCAGGTTCGCAAGTTGTAACAGAATATCTTAAGCAAGCAGGTTTGGACAAAGATTTAGAATCTTTAGGATTTCATCTTGTAGGTTATGGGTGTACTACTTGTATAGGAAATTCAGGTCCGCTTTTAGCAGAAATAGAACAATCTATTAATGATGACCAGCTAGTAGTAGTAGCGGTATTATCCGGAAATCGTAATTTTGAAGGTAGGGTGCATCCATTGGTAAGGGCAAATTATCTAGCTTCTCCGATTCTGTGCGTTGCATACGCCTTATCTGGTACTATAGATATAGATTTTGATAAGGAACCAATCGGATATAATAGTAAAAATGAAGAAGTCTTCTTACGAGATATTTGGCCAGATAATTCTGAAATACAACAAATATTAAGTAAAGTAGTGAAGCCAGAAATATTTAAAACAAAATATAAACAAGTGTTTTTAGGCAATGATTCTTGGCAAAGCATAGATTGTAAATCTAGCTTAAATTATCAATGGAATAATGATAGTAGTTATATACAAAAACCACCATATTTTGATAATTTACGTGAAAAACAAGAAAATGATAACGTTGGTGATGGACTGAAAAATATAGAAGAAGCGCGTATATTAGCAGTATTAGGTGATAGCGTTACAACAGATCATATCAGCCCAGCGGGGTCAATAGCTAAAAATTCTCCTGCAGCTAAGTATTTAGCAAATCTCTCCATACAACCTCAAGATTTCAATTCTTACGGTTCACGCAGAGGAAATCATGAAGTAATGAAAAGAGGTACTTTTGCTAATACAAGAATACGTAATAAAATGCTGGAAGGTACCGAAGGCGGTTATACCAAGTATTTGCCAACTGGAGAAATATTAAGCATTTATGATGCAGCAGAATTGTATCAAAAAAATAATATTCCTCTAGTAATTTTTGCAGGCAAAGAGTATGGTACCGGTTCTTCACGTGATTGGGCAGCTAAAGGTACTAAGTTATTAGGGGTCAAAGCTGTTATAGCTGAAAGTTTTGAACGTATTCATCGTTCTAATTTAATAGGTATGGGCGTAATACCTTTAGTAAGCGAAGTAGCTATAGACGAATTAAAAATTGATGGGTCGGAATTAGTTTCTATAATAGGTATACAAACCAATATGAAGCCTAGAGCTATATTAAGATGTTTAATCAAAAACCCTTTAACTGGGCATATTAATGAAATTAAATTGACTTGTTGTATTGATACTGAATTAGAGATTGAATATCTAATTCAGGGAGGTATCTTGCATTATGTATTGCACCAACTATCAGAGTCAAAAATTAAATAGTAAGAGTTAATTTACGTATTTGATGTTTGATTTTAGAGCGATAATGTTCAAATAGATTTAGGTTTTTTGCTAGAAAATAAGGTTATAGTTAGCAGATTCAATAAGTTATACCGCTTATCAGATCAGAAATCCTCTTTTATTATGTCTTATGCCTTTGTTTAATAAAATCATGCATAAAGATTGTATTTAATGGCAGCAATTGTAATAAATGAGAAAATTATAGATATAGCATCTAACGTATAGTTAGTGATATTAAAAGATATTTCTTATATATTTTGCTTAAAAAGGTATGAGAGTGCCATATTCATATGATTTAAGAATAAAAGTGATGAAGTATATAGGGGGATTACCTCAAGGAGAGAGAATAGAAGAAGCAAGTAAAGTGTTTAAATAATTAGTAGGAAAGTGATTTTTGATTGGAAATTGCTCAAGAAAAGCACAGGGGATGGTTAAAAGACAAAGGCTGGCTACCAAAAAGCCCCAGATAAGATTAAAAAATTCTTAGAAGCAAATTGTGATCAATAAAGTAAAGAATTAGCTAGGCTTTGGCCAGAGGAGATATTGCTATTACTCAGGAGGCTTGGTTACACATATAAAAATTGGTATTTATTGATGAATCTGGCATCGAAGATAATGCTTGCCTTGCATATGGTTGGAGCTTGAAAAGCACAAGATGTTATGGAAAAAAGCTTATTAACATAAGTCTAGAATAAGCATGATTGCAGGATTTTGTGGTAAAAACATTATAGCTCCAGTAATATTTGAAGGTAATTGCAATAAAGATGTTTTTGAAGCTTACATAGAGAATATGTCAATTAAAGATTTCGAGATATTTTTTGATGCTTTTTACTTTACATTACAAAAAATCACTAGTTATATGTTGTAGGCTATACTTGAGCAATCGAGCAACCCATAGCATATAAACTATAAAGGTAGTATAATGGCATTTTCATTTGATTCCATACTATTGCTAAAGCAATAACTCTTTTTTTTATATTATTTAAGATGAGTTATTGCTTCGCATAGATAACTTTGAGTTATATACTTACGTCTTATAAATCGCTAATAGAACTAATAGAGCTTTCTGGTAGAGTTGTGTTAAATACCTTGCTGCAATCTTCTAAATCATATCTAACGTAGCTATCATATCCCGGTAAAGTCGTAGCGGTATAGCAAGGATTTTTTAATTGTAATGAAGGGTTATAAGGGTCTATAGTAATAAGTAGTGTTGCGTGTATACAGTCATGTTTAGATAATGTTGCTTCTCCTAGGCATTCTATACTTTTTAATCTTATATCATAAGTAGTGTCAGGATTTGAGCCGTTGCTATAACCCCCTGCGAACTCAAACTGATATTTACCCAAACCATCTTTACTCTTACCTAGGTTAAAGTCTGTTATACCCTCTTTTACAGTTGAACTAATAGGATTATATAAAAATGGCGAATGCCAGTATATTGTTATAAAATCACTTTTATTTTGTACGTCATATACTAACTTACCTTCGATATAGTCATTCCAGTTGACATTAATATAAATAATTGATATAAATAAGGGATGTT
>CAYLWW010000057.1:0-10375 GCA_964387585.1 uncultured Candidatus Midichloriaceae bacterium | reverse complement strand
CCCCCTTGTTTTCAAGGAACTTGCAACACAAAATTGTTTAATTTTTGGATCCAACACTTTCTTGTGCCAACTTTAAAACATGGGTAAGTTGTGATTATGGATAATGCTACCTTCCACAAATCTGAAAAAACTAAAAATCTCATTGAAAATGGTGGTTGTATGATACTTTTCTTACCTCCTTATTCTCCTGACCTTAATCTCATTGAAACTTTCTGGGCTAACCTCAAGCAAAAAATTAAAACATTATTATTTAATCATTCTATTTCTTTACAATATGCTATCGATCAAGCCTTTGAATTCTATAATTATCAATTGGAATGACTATATTACTCATTAGAGGGGTAATTTATCCCTCTTTCATCATTTTTAATCACCCAATACCATTGCAACTACTTAAGAAAAAATAGTAATTATGGGAATAAGGTTGAGAAACAGCTCTATGATTAGACATAATCCAACCTGAAAATACTTGTTTTAAATTTTGATCTGATTCATCAATAATCTCAATAAGAGCTTCACTCTCAGGAGCATAAACCAAACTACTTTCTTGCCAACATGTTGCTAAGGTAATCTTAAAGTTACCAAAAAGCATAGGGTTATCTATACTAACTTTTAAAATAGATTTTTTACCAATATTAGAATTAATAGCTATTATATATGCAGTATTATAAAACTTACCTTGTTTTATATTATGGGACTTACCATCTTTATCAAAACTAGGGTCAGTATTATATTGATCATATTCGTTAAATATTGAGTCAACGCTCTGTTGTATATTTTGATTAGTATCAATATTACTAACTTGAGTATCAATAGCTACGCTTTCTTTTATTACACTATTATAACTTAGCACAAACAGTAGTGAATATAATATAACTTCAGTAACAATATTTGGCATCATAAGTTACATATCAAACTTTGTTTTCAAACGATTGAGTCATTAAATTATTAACAAAAGCAGGTAGGCCTAATCTACGAGCTTTTTTTAATCTTTCAGCTTTTAAAATCGATAAAAGTTTATTTAAGCTATCATCTAGTTGACGATTAATTATTACATAATCATATTCTTGCCAATGAGATAGCTCAGTATTGACATACTCCAACCTCTTTTTTATTACTTCATGATTATCTTGGCTTCTAGCTTCCAACCTCCGCAATAATTCTTCCTTAGAAGGGGGTAACATAAATATACTAACAGCATCATCTCTAGCTATATTAGTAAGCTGTCTTTGCCCTTGCCATTCTATATCAAATAAAACATCTTCGCCTTTTTCAAGCCTTTTTTCTACAGTAGATTTAGGAGTTCCATAATAATTATCAAATACCTTAGCATATTCCAATAATTCCTTTTTCTCTATCATCTGCATAAAATCAGCCTCATTTCTAAAGATGTAATCAACATCTTCTTTTTCATTAGGTCTTTTTGATCTAGTAGTAACAGAAATTGAGGGGAAAATGTGTTCATCTGCTTCGCATAACAACTTTGTTAGAGTTGTTTTACCAGCTCCAGAAGGAGCAGAAATTATAAACATTAATCCGCGACGTGTTATTTTTTCTATCATTAATCGATAAAGTATAAATGTTAAGTAATTTTATGCTTAATATTTGAAGCATAAAATTTTAAGTCAATTAAATTAAATTATTTAAAATTTAAATCAATATCTAACTGCTGTTTATACCAATCAATTAACTTTCTTTCAATCTTATCTACCACTATCTTTTCAAATGCTTCATCATATATTAAATTTGCTTGTACAATGCCAGTTGGAGAAGTAACATTTACTTCAATTAATTTACCATCTATTATGTCTAATCCTGCCATAAATATATCAATACTTTTTAGTTTATTTATCACATACTCACATACTTTTAGTTCTTTTTCATTTAGCGATGTAGCTTGAGGAACCCCGCCTTGAACCATATTACTAATAAAACTATTTTTTTTAGGACAACGCTTAAAAGAAGTTAAAATTTCGTTATCAACTATCATGACTCTAGTGTCGCCTTTTAAAATTTCAGGTAAAAATTTTTGAGCTATAATCCAAGAATATGAATTGGTAGCGATATATTTTTCCAGCTCTAACTTTAATTTTTCTATATGATCATGATTATATAGAAAATCTACAACATTACTACCGCCGTATCCATATAATGGTTTTAAAACTATGTGCTTATGCGTAGATAAGAAGTCTAATAAGGTAACTAAATTATTAGTTACTATAGTAGGTGGTATTAATTCTGATAAGCCTAAAGTAACTAATTTCTCAGGACAATTACGAATAGATTGAGGATTATTTAATACTAAAGTATCACTACTTAACTCTTCTAATAAATAAGAGTTAGTTATATAATTTATATCAAAAGGAGGATTCTGCCTAACTAATACCAATAATATAGAACGTAAGCTAAGCTCATAATCATTTGAAATATTGTCAATATCAAATTTTTTTCTTTCAGAATACTTAATTCTTACTTTTTTTCCTTGAGCTATAATGGCGTTATCAATCCAACGTATATCGTTTGGGTGATAGAAAAAAATCTCGAATCCACGTTGTTGGAGTTCATAAGCTATAATTAATGACGTATCATAAAACATGTTAAGGTTAGATAAATCATCTATCTGGAAAGCTATAATATTAAGCTTATTCATAATTTATAATATAAAGAATTGATAAAATCCAATAACTCATTTTCTAATATTTTTTATATTTTGTTTATGAGTAAAAAAATTAGAAGCAAATAAATGTTTACCAGTGCCATCTGCTACAAAATATAATTGATCATTCCAGCTAGGATGTAATGCTGCAATAATAGATGCTCTGCCAGGATTGCATATGGGAGTTGGTGGTAAACCTAGATTCAGGTAAGTATTATACTCAGAATCATGCTTCAAATCTCTAAATAAAACTCTTCTATCAAATATTCCTTCTCCTTTGGTTAAGCCATATATAACAGTAGGATCAGCTTGCAACAACATTTTTTTCTTTAGTCTATTAATATAAACTCCCGCAATTTTATCTTTCTCTTCATCAAATAAAGCTTCTTTCTCTATTATTGAAGCGAGTATTAGAGCTTCATCCTTATCATTAATTACCGAATCGATCTTATGATCTCGTTTCTCCCATTCTTTATTGAGAAATTTTTCCATTTCTTTATGCATTATTTCAAGCACAGCAAATAAACTTAATCCATAATGATATATATAAGTATCAGGCATTATACTACCTTCAGGAAAAGTCAAACTAATAACCTTAGGTATATAAGATGAGCTATTAATAGACGGCTCATTCAACAATAACGATACTACTTGCTTCACGGTATACCCTTCGGGTATAGTAATTTTATGATTTACTATTATTCCCGCAGCAATTTTTTCTAATACCTGAATCATATTCATTCCCTTAGAAAACTGATATTCTCCAGCTTTTAACTTTTTACCATTTAATGCATATAACCTTGCTAAAATGTCAAATAACCAATTATTGTGAATAATTTTCTTTTCTTTCAAAAAATCACCAATATGAGATACGCTACTACCTTTGGGTATAATTATTGTACTGTCCGCTGAGGTAAAATGATAATATGCATTATTATAGCACCATACTCCTAAAATAAATAATATAATGCTTAAATAACACAAAAAGCCTAGTGGCTTAAGTAAAGAATGAAATAGTCTCGCAGATTTTTTTGCTATATTATACACAAGTATTCTTTAAAAAATAATTTATAATAACCAGTTATTATCTTAATCTGTCTACAGCATAAACATTGTCTAAGCTTTTTAATGTATTTTTTAAACTTTTTAAGTGCTGCAAACCTTTAATCTCCAATTCCATAACTATCTCAAAAAAATCTAAAGATCGAACAAGGAATTTAATATTAGATATATTAATTCCGATTTCAGCTATTTTAGAAGTTACCAATGCTAAACTACCAGGTTCGTTAACAATTATTATCTTTATCCTACCTATATACAACTTATTACCTGATGCAGACCAAAATACTGCTATAAGGTTTTTATCTTCCTTATTAAGATTAGTTATTGACTCACAATCGCCAGTATGCACTACCATTCCTTTATCAGGAGTAAGCAAGCCAACTATTTTATCGCCAGGTAGTGGACAACAACAGTCAGCTAAACGAACAGTAGCATTGTTGTCAGAATTTTCTACATTAAAATCCAGACTTAGTTCATTTTTATAAATACTACTCTTACTCTTTCGTTTAAAACGAAGCAAAGATAGAGGATTTAACTTTTTGACAATCTGACTTTTTCTTGTTTCTGGATATAATGTATTAATTACTACTTCGGTACTTAAATTTCCCCTACCAACATCAGCTAATAGCTCATCAACACTTTCTTTTTTAAGGTCAGGAAGAATTTTTAAAAAGTCTACTTCACTATACTCATATTTCAACTTCTGAAAAAGACTGGCTAACATCACCCTCCCTAGACTAATAAATTCTTCCTGCTGTTGAGCTCTAACAAATTTTTTTATTTCCGCTTTCGCTTTACCAGTAACTACAAAACTTTCCCAATTAATAGAAGCGGTTGTGTTAGAAGAACGTAATATTTCTACTTGATCGCCATTTTCTAATGATGCTTTAAGAGGAACGATTTTGCCATTAACTTTAGCCCCCATGCAAGTAAGACCAATTTCCGAGTGTAGCGCAAAAGCAAAATCTACTGGAGTAGCCGATTTAGGTAAAGCTATTATATCTCCTTTTGGAGTAAAGCAAAACACCTGATTATAATCTATCTCTAATTTGGTATTTTCTAAAACTTCGTCAGGATGTAAAGAATTCTCAATCACTTCATGTAACTTCTTTACCCATTGATTTTGTTTATAACAATATTCATCAAACTCTTTACCTTGTTTATATAACCAATGAGCAGCTACTCCTAACTCAGCAACTTGATGCATTTCATATGTACGAATTTGTATTTCTATACAACGCTTTTGAGGGCCCATTACCAAAGTATGTAAAGAACGATAATGATTAGTTTTAGGAGTACTTATATAATCTTGGAATGCACCAGGAAGCATATGATATTTAGTATGAATTACTCCGATTACCTTATAACAATCTTCAACATTATTTACTAAAATACGGAATGCAAATATATCAGATAACTCTTCAAAAGAAATTTTTTTATGCTCCATCTTTCTCCAAATTGAGTGAGGGCTCTTTTCTCTACCAGTTACTTCGGCTTTAATATTATTACTTTCCAATAACGCTCTTATCTCTAAGATATTTTTCTCAATTACTAATTTTCCTTGTTCTCCTAGAAAATTCAACCTATTCACTATAGATTTATAAGCTTCAGGATATAATTCTGCGAATGCCAAATCCTGCAATTCATTTTTAAATCTTTGCAACCCTATTCGCTCTGCTAAAGGAGCATAAATTTCGATAGTTTCTTTAGCAATACGCTCTTTTTTACTAGCATTGGAGAAAAAGAATAAAGTACGCATATTATGCAACCTATCAGCAAGCTTGACAAGTAAAACCCTAATGTCTTTTGACATAGCTACAATTAGCTTGCGTAAATTATCAGCTTGTTTAATCTGTTTAGCTTGCTCAACATCTAATACTTGACTCTCCAACTTAGTTAATTTTGTTACTCCATCAACTAATTCAGCTTCCTTAGAGCCAAAATTATTTACTATATCTTCCAAAGTGTATTCAGAATCCTCAACTACATCATGTAATAAAGCCACTACAATTGATACAGTATCTAAATTTAATTCTGCTATTAACATCGCTACAGCTATAGGGTGAAGTATATAAGGCTCACCTGAAGCACGTTTTTGATGACGGTGGGCATAAGCAGCAAAATCAACAGCTTTAGCGATTTTATCGATATCCACACCTAAGTTATTAGCTGATATAAACTGTAACAATTTTTCTTTTTCTACTTTAACTATATTTTCTAACGAGTAATCCACTGAAATGCAAACTTATTTAAATAATTAAAACAATGATTATATATTATCAGTATAACAAACCCAATATCTAATAAACAGATCTTTTAATACTAAATATTATAATGAGTGTAATTTACCAATTTTTACTCATTATAATATTTAATATATACTCGTTATATGCTATAATTTATGCTAGTTTAGGACAACAAAAAGAATATTAAAGTATACTTTTTAACCTCTATCTTTTCAATAATAAGTAAGATAAATAATTTATTAGATAAAACTTAGGTTTTTTCTTGTGTTATTGAGATTTCTAGTCATATTAAAAATTATAAACATCATCCGTTATAATCTAATTTTAGGATAATTAATCATGTTTTACTTAATAGCACTGGCTTTAGTAAATAAGTTTACTATTTTAAATGTAATTAAGTATATCACTTTGCGCAGTATAGGTGCAGTTTTTACTTCTTTTTTAATAAGTCTTTTATTTGGACCTATTCTTATTAAGTTTCTGCGAACAAAACAAAAGCATGGTCAACCAATTCGCTCAGATGGACCAGAAGGTCACATAGTCAGTAAGGCGGGAACTCCAACCATGGGAGGGATATTAATAATAGCAAGTACATTAACTAGCTTAATATTATGGGCTGATTTAAGCAATATTTATATTTGGATAGTAAGCGCAGTAATGATTGGCTTTGCTATTATAGGTTTTTTTGATGATTATTATAAGCTTAAAAAAAGGAATTCTAAGGGCTTATCAGCTAAATTAAAGTTATTATGGCAATTCTTATTAGCTTTCATAGCAGTTTTTAGCATAAGTAGATTCGATACCTCTATAACATCTAATAGCATTGCCTTACCTTTTTTCAAAGATTTTATGCTTAACTTAGGCTGGTTTTACTTTGTTTTTGGAAGCATAGTAATAGTTGGAGCTTCTAATGCAACAAATCTTACTGATGGATTAGATGGATTAGCTATAGGTCCAGTAGTAATAGTAGCAGCATGCTTTGCAATTATAAGTTACTTAGTTGGCAATTTAGTGTTTTCCGATTATTTACAATTATATTATGTACCTAAGGCTGGAGAATTATGCGTTTTCTGTGCTGCATTAATAGGTGCTGGTTTAGGGTTTTTATGGTACAATGCGCCCCCAGCTAAAATATTCATGGGGGATATAGGAAGTTTATCATTAGGTGCGGTAATAGGCGCTATTAGTGTAATTACTAAACATGAAATAGTATTGTTTTTCACTGGTGGTTTATTTGTTATAGAAGCCTTATCAGTGATATTGCAAATAGGTTCTTATAAATTTAGAAAGAAAAAAAGGATATTTCTCATGGCACCTATTCATCATCATTTTGAAAAATTAGGTTGGAGCGAAACTACCATAGTATTTCGATTTTGGATAATAGCTATACTATTTGCTTTGCTGGGTTTATCAACACTAAAATTACGCTAAATGAGTAATATTCTCTTTTACAAAAAATACATTACTAAAAAAGATAAATGATAAAATTAAGTTATTATAGCGGTAAGCGTATCGCAGTTTTAGGATTAGGGAGATCAGGTTTATCAGTAATTAATTCTTTATTAGAAAGTAATGCTGAGTTCGTCTTAGGTATTGACGATAAAATAGAAGCATTGAAAATAAATCATCATGATAAATATGCTAAACATATAAAAGAAGGAAGATTAAAATTAATTAATTCTCAAAGTGATAACATTTTAGCAAATAATCTAATAGAGCAGTTGGTATTAAGTCCTGGCATTCCGGTGCAACCCAAATATATACATCCTATTATTATAGAAGCTAGAGATTTAGGAATTGATTTAATTTCGGACTTAGACTTGCTTTATCTCCATCAGCCGCAAGCTAATTATATAGGAATTACTGGGACTAATGGCAAATCAACAACTACTATGCTTATATCCCATTTTCTTAAGTCAACTTTAAGGTCGGGAGATATAGTTGATGATTTAGTACAAGTAGGTGGAAATATAGGAATTCCAGTATTAGAGCTACAACCTTTAGTAACAAATAACAATTATGCTGATACGAATGATAAATACTATGTACTTGAGTTATCTTCTTTTCAATTAGATATATCTAAGTATTTAGCGATAGATATAGCAATATGTTTAAATATCACTCCAGATCATTTAGATCGCTATATCAATATAATGAACTACGCTACAGCGAAAGAAAAAATATTCCACTTACCTAAAGCATTACCGCAAAATATTAATAATATTGAGTTAAAGTCAGCAATTAAAATAATCTCTTTAGATTACATAGAAACTAAATTAATTTATAAGCGTCTAATTGCATCTAATAAAAAAGAAAAAATAATTCCTATCTCAATAAAGAAGCAGTTACCTCAAGGTATAAGCATCATTAATGGGGAACTAACTATAAATAAAGTTAACAATATCGATCATTATCAAGAAAATATTAGTTATTTATTACCTCTACCGCTACGAGGACGTCATAATGCTGAAAATCTTAGCGCAGCATTAGCAGGGTGCTTATCCTTAGGGATACCACTAGAAGCTATTTTAAAAGCAATCCCTACTTTTATCGGCTTGCCACATCGTATGCAATTAGTAGCAGAAAATAGCAACCTCTTATTCATTAATGATAGCAAAGCTACTAATGTTGATTCTACTCGTTACGCTTTAGAAAATTTTTCTAACATACACTGGATTGCTGGTGGGATATCAAAAGATCAAGGAATAGAGTGCCTAGCTAATTTATTTTATCGTATAGAATCTGCTTATCTTATAGGAGAATCTACAAACGATTTTGCTACAATATTAGCACGATACGGAGTTAAGCACGTAAAGTGCTATACTTTAGAACAAGCTTTAATGGCAGTGAAGCAAAATGCACGCAAAGGAGTGGCACTATTATCACCAGCTTGCTCTTCTTTAGATCAATGGAATAATTTTGAAGAAAGAGGGATATTCTTCATTAATAAAGTAAAAGAATTATGGAACTTGCATTAGAAAGCAATCGTATAATTTAAATTATTAAGTATAACTCTTTAAAAGATTAATTCACATCACTTTTAATTTATTTAAAATGACTCAAAAAGAAAAGCAAAATACAAAATCTCATACCATAAAGAAAGTAGTGTTCCCGGTAGGGGGATTGGGAACAAGATTCTTACCAGCAACTAAATCTATGCCAAAAGAAATGTTGCCTATAGCAGGCAAACCATTAATACAATATGCTTTCGAAGAAGCTAAAGATGCTGGGATAGAGCAATTTATTTTTATTACAGGAAGGCATAAAAATTTAATACACGATCACTTTGATCATGCATTCGAACTTGAAACTATGCTAGTAGATAAAGCAAAAAATGATGAGTTATCATTAGCACGAGATTATGTACCCGAACCTGGTAATATAATATTTATACGTCAACAAAATCCATTGGGTTTAGGCCATGCAATTTGGAGTGCTCGTCATGCAATAGGTAATGAACCGTTTGCAGTGATATTGCCTGACGAGCTATTTCTTGGTGCAGTAAATGAACAAAATGGCTTATTGAAAAATATGATTTCAATGTATAATCAAAATGAAAATCTCAGAGATTCAAGTATAATAGCCATTCATGATGTTACTCTAAGCGAAGTAAGCAAATATGGAATAATAACAAGTGATGATAATTTTAATGCTAAAAATGATTTTATAGATATCAATCAAATTAATGCTGAAGTATGTAAAATAAAAAATATGGTGGAAAAACCAAAACCAGAAGTGACTCCATCTTGCACAGCAATTACTGGACGCTATATACTTCACCCTAAAATTTTTGAATACCTAGAAAAAACAATATCTAGTAAAACAGGCGAAATAGAATTAACTGACGCTATGCGTAATATGATCTTAGATGGTTATGATTATTACGGCTTTAAGGTAGAAGGAGAAAGATTGGATTGTGGAAACGCAATTGGTTTTTTAGAAGCGAACATTAGACTAGCTATGATAAATCCTTTATTAAAAGAAAAGGTGAAGCATTTATTAAATAATATAAATAAATGATCGATCTGCAACAGATATAGCATTAATTCTAATTTATAAGTAATTGTATTAATTCGCTTTATAATACTGTTAATAAAAGAATTTATACTCCCTTGCAACCCCAGTTCGGGATTAGAAATGATGAAGATGTGGTATTGAAGCTACTTTTAATGCTCAACCAAATTATATTGAACTGCGTTTAATATTTTATTTGCTATTCATGAAGATATAGTATATCAAGGGGCTAACTTTAAAATTAACGTAGCATTAAAAATTAATTACAAGGTGCATAGTATCATGCATATAAAAATAGAGCCGATATAGTAAATTACCGTATATATCTTACATATTAAAAGAATAATCGATATTCGTGTTGTAGATTTGAAAAGTTATTGATAACAGCTCTAACTTT
>CAYLWW010000056.1:0-10436 GCA_964387585.1 uncultured Candidatus Midichloriaceae bacterium | reverse complement strand
AAAAATATCCCCAAAACATCTCTCTTAACTCCTTCCTAATCCATTATTGGGGTTAGGAGTAAATATGGATAATTAAAAATTTATCAACCGCAAAGTATTATCTATTTTTATAAAGTTACCTGAATTCGAGTTAAAACGTTATTAAATGGGTCGCTCTATGGGATTTAGTATTGCTTGTATAAACCACACCAGTTCAATGTTAGAAGTCGTAACAATGCCCTAATAAAAAGGGTGCGTTAAGATATAGCTAAAGTATTTTAATTTTGAATTTTAGCAATAGAGCGAAGAAGAGTAGTGTAGTAAAACCTAACATGAGGATCCGAGTAACGCATACCAGAATTATAAAGAACTAGCTATAAAGCGGTATGCTAGATATTTTTATCTATTTTCAGCGCTAATTGATATACTTCTCGCTTAGATATTCCATAAGTTGAAGCGATTTCTTGAACGGCTTCTTTAAGATGAACATTAACCAGTAGATCTGTTAAAGCTTTTTCGATAATCACTTGTTCTTCAATTCCTATAACTTCGTTTTCTAATTTTCCTGATATTAATATTACCAACTCCCCTTTTACTTGATTGGCTTCGTAATAGCATAATAGCTGCTCTAAAGTCCCTCTTTTAGTCTCTTCATAAATTTTAGTAATTTCGCGTACTATAACAGCTTCTCTATTTCCTAATATAGATAAACAGCTTTGTAGGGTATTGACTAATCTAAAAGGGCTTTCAAACAAAATTAATGTACCAACATAATTCTTAACGTTTTGCAATTGGTTTATTCTTTGTTGATTTTGCACTGGCAAAAAACCCAAGAAAGAAAATTTGTTAGTAGGCAATCCACTAATCGTCAGAGCTGATATGATAGAGCATGGCCCTGGAATTGATTTTACTAGTATTTTTCGTTCTAATGCTGAATTTACTAACTTATAGCCGGGATCAGAAATTAGAGGTGTTCCTGCATCACTTACTAAAGCAATATCGTTTCCCGTTTCTAATAATTCGACTATCTTTTCTCTATCTTTGATATTGGAGTAATCATTATAAACCATTAACTTTTTTTTAGTTATACTATGGTGAGTTAATAACTTGCTAGTAACTCTTGTATCTTCAGCGAAAATGTATTGAACTTGCTGTAATATAGTGATAGCTCTAAACGATATATCAGCTAAATTGCCTATTGGTGTAGCGACTAGATAAAGTGTGGCGTTCATATGATTAAAATACTATAAACAATTTAAGAAACCTATTTATAAGCTATGAAAATTTTATAATTCGGTTAAGGTCATAATCGCTAACAATTTTTATTAAATTGATAATAAAAAAATAGAGTGAAGCTTTTTATACTTATACTATATTTAAGCAGTCTAAGTAAGGGTAAAAAATAAGCTTAATTAACAAAACGATAAAAAGATATCACAGCAATATATTATGTTATAAAATAATAAGTAAATTGATTTTTTGCTTTATGTTAGCTAATTAATTTATGAAAGTTTATATTAAGGCTAATTGACGTATATTGGTTTACCTGGTATTAAGATAATTAAAGTAAAGTAAATTCATTGAATAAAAGTATAAATTAATTTCTCGTATGCAACGCAATACTAATATATTTTTTAGTGCTATAGTAGTTATAATTATTGTTTCTGTTATGTTAGCAAATTGCTTATATATAGTAGATCAGAGACAATGTGCTCTAGTGGTGCAATTTGGTCAACCTATACGCCAAGTTATGGACCCAGGATTGCATGCGCGTATTCCATTTATTCAAGAAGTACTTTTTTTTGAAAAGCGTATTCAGACTGCTAAATTCCCACTAAAAGGACAAAGTATTGAAGTAATGGGATTGGATCAAAAAACCATGAAATTAGATGCTTATGCTAAATACCGTATAGTCGACCAATTAAAGTTTTACCAAACTGTATTAGACGAAGAAAGATTTAAATTAAGGATAGTTTCAGTGATGGAGTCAAGCATAAGGGAAGTTATAGGTACGGTTCCTTTTGCTGATGTACTGGGAAGCAAGAGAGTTGAAGTAGTGAAGCATATAGTAGATTTAGTAAGAAAGCAGGCTAAATCCTTTGGTGTTGAGGTAATTGACCTTAGGTTAGCACGTGTGAATTTACCCGATAAAGCTAGGAATGCTGTTTATGACCGTATGAGAAGTGATCGTGCTAAGGAAGCGACTGAAATACGAGCATTAGGTGTGGAAGAAGGTCAAAGAATTCGAGCTAATACCGATAGGGAAAAAGTTGTTATATTAGCAGAAGCTAAAGGAATATCAGATGTGACAAAAGGTGAAGGTGAAGCGGAAGCCTCAATTATATTTGCTGCTGCCACTTCTCAAGACCCTGAGTTTTTTAACTTTTATCGCTCAATGCAGGCTTATAAAGCTTCTATGTTGAAAAATTCCACCAGTATTATGATGTCATCAGATAGTGATTTTTTAACTTATTTTAAATAAAAATCTATATGTTTATCATGATTAATCTTAGTATAATAAGAATGAGATATTAGTATTATCAGATAATGATATGTGTAGACTTTAGTTAATTTAGTTTTTAATGAGAGTATTATCTAACTATGGTTTTTAGGTTATATATTTTTAATAATAGCGCTTTTATAGTTTAGCATGGCAAGTTTAATATTCTATATTTTCAGTTTTTTGCTAATTATAGCAGCTCTTAGGCTTATAACATCTTCTAATTCAGTATACTCTGTTTTGTATTTGATTTGGGCTTTTCTTAATTCTGCAGTACTGTTACTTCTTATAGGTGCGGAATATATAGCAATGACATTGGTTATAGTGTATGTAGGTGCGATAGCCGTATTATTTCTTTTTGTTGTGATGATGTTGGATATTAAGGTGACTGATACAGTAAAACCTACATTTAAAAGATTTGCTTGGATTGTATTGTTGTTAACAATAAGCTTTAGTTTTTTATACTCAAAAATATCTTATCAAGACCTCAATAATACTCTAAACTATTCTAAATCTCAAATATCTGCTAAACAAAAAGTTGAAGCTTCTGAATTAACTAATACTGAAGCTATAGGTCATGAGTTATTTACTAACTATATATTGCAGTTGCAGGTAGCTGGTATAGTGTTACTAGTGGCTATGATAGGTGCTATAGTTTTATCTATTAGTGGTAGAAAAAAAGTAGTGAAAAGACAAGATGTTAAAGCTCAATTATCTAGAGATCCAAAGCAGGCTTTATCTATTGTTGATGTAAAATCCAAAGCAGGAGTTAAGTTGCCATGATAAATGAGTTTGCCGGACTTTTATTGGATTCACCGATAGGTATTATTCATTATATAATTCTATCTACCTTATTATTTATAATAGGTATATCGGGTATATTGATTAATAGAAATAATATAATCAATATTATGCTGTCAATAGAGTTGATGTTGCTTTCTATTAGCATAAATTTAGTGGCTTCTTCTGTATTTTTGAATAATATTACTGGGCAAATTTTTGTAATTTTTATTTTAACTGTTGCTGCTGCTGAAGCAGCAATAGGTTTAGCTATTTTAATAGTTTATTTTCGTAATCGATCTAACATAGATGTGGCAAAATTGAATAAGTTGCGCGGGTAATTATTGGTATTAACTATAGGAAATATTATATGCTAGGAGAAACTCTATTTTCCATACAATTTTTAGTTTTGCTGACTATTGCGTTACCGTTATTATCATCGATAATAATAGGTTCATTTCTTCGCATGCCAAGAATATTAGCATATTTGATTAGTTGTGGTTGTGTTGGTTTAGCAGCTATATTTGCTAATTATATATTCATTGATTTGGTTATAAATGGTAATAACCAAGTTATTCATTTAGAGCTTTGGCAATGGTTTAATTTTCAGGATTTATCTGCTAAATTCGGGATATATGTTGATGTATTATCAGCAATAATGCTAGTTGTAGTTCTTAATGTTTCGGCTTTAGTGCACATTTTTTCTATTGGCTATATGTCGGAGGATAAGAGTGTGCAGAGATTTATGAGTTATTTATCATTATTCACATTTTTCATGCTAACGTTAATAATTTCTGATAACTTTATACAGTTATTTTTTGGTTGGGAAGGTGTAGGTTTGAGTTCTTATCTTTTAATCGGATTTTGGTTTGAACGGCCTTCTGCTAATGCAGCTGCAATTAAGGCATTTTTAGTAAATCGTGTTGGTGATATAGGCTTGGCAATAGCTATATTTTCGATAGCTATTGTTTTTAATAGCGTTGGATTTTTAGAAGTATTCGATAAAACTCCTCTACATTTAAATGATAAATTTAATATATTAGGGCATGAATATTCAGCTATTGTATGGATTTGCTCGTTTTTGTTTATAGGTTGTATGGGAAAGTCAGCTCAATTAGGTCTGCATGTATGGTTACCTGATGCTATGGAGGGGCCAACTCCTGTTTCGGCTTTAATTCATGCGGCCACTATGGTTACTGCTGGGGTATTTTTAGTGGCTCGTTGTTCGCCATTGTTTGAGCATGCTAAGCCGGTTTTAGATGTTATGGTAGTGATAGGAGCTTTGACTTGTTTATTTGGTGCTAGTGTCGCATTAGTTCAAGATGATATTAAAAAAGTCATAGCGTATTCGACTTGTAGCCAACTAGGCTATATGTTCTTTGCTTGCGGAGTTTCAGCTTACGCTGCTGCGATTTTTCATTTATTTACCCATGCTTTTTTCAAAGCATTGCTTTTTTTAGGAGCGGGTAGTGTAATACATGCTTTAAATGGAGAGCAAGATTTAAAAAAAATGGGCGGCATTTATAGAAAAATTCCATTTACTTATTCTGTAATGTTGATAGGATCTTTAGCGTTAGCGGGTGTATTTCCATTTGCTGGATTTTTCTCTAAAGATATTATTTTAGAATCTGCTTTTGCTGCTGGTAATAATCTAGGGATTATCGCTTATGTCGTAGGCGTATTAGTTGCATCAATGACAGCATTTTATTCTTGGAAATTGATTATTATGGCTTTTAATGGAAAGACGAGATTAGATCGTCATACTATTTCTCATATACATGAAGCTCCATTATCAATGAAAATACCATTAATCATCTTATCAATAGGTGCTATATTTTCTGGTATTTTTGGAGAAAGAATTGGAATGTTGGAAGGGGTAGATTTTTGGCGAAGTTCTATCTTTGTATTAGCAGATCATAATGCGATTAATGATGCTCATAATGTTCCTAATATAATTGCTATAATGCCAAGTATAGCTGGAGGTTTAGGTATCTTTCTAGCATACTTATTATTTATGTATAGAGAAAATTGGGTTAAGAAGATTACTATTACAATTTATAGACTACGTAATGTTTTAATAAAGAAATTTTATTTTGATGAGTTATATGGTTGTTTAGTCAATCTTACTAAATCCTTAAGTAAATTTTTATCTATTAAAATGGATAAAAATTTTATTGATGGTATTCCTAATGGATTAGCGTTAATAACTAAACGAGTTTCTAATTTTGCTAGTTGTTTGCATACAGGATATGTTTATCATTACGCTTTAGCTATGGTGTTAGGTGTTATAGTAATGTTATGTATGTTCTATATTGTATAAGAGTTATGGCTCTCCTGATAAAAAATAAAAATGAGCTAATATTAGTATGTTATTAAGCACTTTAATATTTTTCCCTTTAGTAGCAGCATTATTTTGTTTTTTAATTGCTGCTTTGCCTAAATCTTTGAGGTTAGGTTGTATTATACCTTACTTAGCTATGGCATTTTCGATTATAGAATTAGCTATAGCTTTTTCCTTATGGTATCAATTTGATTCGAGTATTGCGAATATGCAATTTGTTGAATCATATAAATTAGGTCAATTCCTCTCTATTGGATATAAAGTAGGGGTAGATGGATTATCAATATTTTTTGTTTTACTTACTACTATATTGATTCCTATATGTATAGCTATCAGTTGGGATTCTATAAAAGAACAAAAGGTTTTGTATTACAGCTTATTTTTGTTATTAGAAGGGTTAGTTGTTGGAGTATTTTGTATATTAGATTTAGTTATATTTTACATATTTTTTGAAGCTGTTTTGATACCTATGTTTTTTATAATAGGTATTTGGGGTGGTGAAAATAGAGTATATGCTTCATTAAAGTTCTTCATATATACTTTATTTGGTTCTGTATTTATGTTACTAGCTATATTGTTTATAATACTAGCTACTAACACTGCTGATATAGTAGAGTTATCTCAAATTAAGAGTTCGTATTTACCAAATTTATCCATAACAGATCATCTTCTTTGGTTTGGTTTCTTTTTAGCGTTTGCTGTTAAAATACCGATGTTTCCATTTCATACTTGGTTACCAGATGCTCACGTTCAAGCTCCTACTGCTGGTTCGGTAATTTTAGCTGGTATTTTACTAAAGATAGGTGGTTATGGGTTTATAAGAGTACTACTACCTATTTTTCCTGAAGTTTCTAGGTATTATTCATCTTTTGTGATAATTTTAAGCATCATAGCTATATTATATGCTTCCTTAGTCGCTTTAATGCAAAGTGATATGAAAAAAATGATAGCTTATTCATCAGTTGCTCATATGGGGTATGTTACTGCTGGTATTTTTACTTTAAGTAATAATGGTATCGAGGGAGCTATTATACAAATGATTAGCCATGGTTTGATTTCTTCAGCTTTATTTATAGGTGTTGGAGTCTTGTATAATCGTATGCATACCAAAGAAATATCATTTTACAGTGGCTTAACTGAGAAGATGCCAGTTTTTGCTTTTTGGTTAATGGTATTTACATTAGGCTCTGTGGCTTTACCTGGAACTTCAGGTTTTGTTGGCGAATTTGTAATATTAATGTCGCTTTTTGAAGTAGAACTATTTTACGGCATTGCTGCTGCTTTAGGCATGGTACTAGGTGCTGCTTATATGTTATGGTTATACGCTAGGATTATGTTTAATAAATTGAGCCCTAACTTAGCTAATATTAACGATTTAGTTTTGGTTGAGCGTTTAGCATTTATTTCTCTAGGATTTTTAGTGTTATTATTTGGTTTATATCCAAGTATTATCACTAATTATACTAAAGTTGCAGTAAAGCTCCTATTAACGAACTTAACCTTATAGATATCTACAATTATTAATAAGTAATTGTATTATCAAAATTTTATTAATTCAAAAGAAAATTACCTAGGAGAATAGTATTATATGAATAACGAAATCATTGATGGGCTAGTTGCATTATTCCCTGAGTTATGCTTAGTTATTGGTGGTATTCTTATTTTAATTATAGGAATGCTAGCTGAAAACAGAGTAAAAACTAGTTACTTTGCTTATTTTGCTTTCATATTAATTATTTCAGTAATATTTTCTATTTCTTTTATAGATCGGTTTACTCCTAAATACTTAACTTACTGGAGTGGGGCTATTAGTTTTAGTGATATTTCTTCTTATTTACGTATACTATTATTAAGTGTTGGTAGTATATGTGTTTTGATGTTTGCTACTATAAATAAGCCAAAGTCATTTTTGAAGTATGAAATCATATCTATTGTTTTATTTGCTTTAGCTGGAATGTCTTTAGTATTAATAAGTAATGACTTATTAACTATGTATTTGGCTATTGAATTGAGTGCTCTAGCAATTTACGTTTGTGTTGCCATGGATTATAGGAATGAAATTTCTTCTGAAGCAGCATTAAAGTATTTTATTTTAGGCACTATAGCATCTTGTATTTATCTATTTGGTTCTTCTTTATTATATGTTTTTTCTGGGAATATAAGTTTTATAGGGATAGCACAATATCTTACTGATATTAGCAATAATAACAATGGTTTTTCTACCATATTACCTGGGTTAATGGTAATCATTATTTTATTATCATCTTGTTTTAAATTAGCTGCTGTACCTTTTCATGCTTGGGCTCCAGATGTATATCAAGGTTCCCATACTATTATAACTTCGATTATAGCTACCATAAGTAAAATAGCTGGATTAGGTATATTTATTAAGTTATTTTATGAGGTGTTTTATGTGATGATACCTCAAACCTACCAAATAATCATAGTGATATCAGCACTATCTATGATAGTAGGTAGTTTAGCTGCTATAGCACAAAGTGATATAAAAAGGCTTTTAGCTTATAGTGCTATTAATCATATTGGTTTCATCCTTTTAGCTGTTGTGACAAAAGAATTGTATTACTCAACTCTATCAATGTTAAATTACATAACTATTTACGTAATGATGACATTACCTATGTTTGCATCTTTGCTAATTTTAGAAAGTCAAAAAGAAAATATATCTTTAGAAGATTTAACTGGCATTGCTAAAAGAAATCCTATTTTAGCTTTATCTATTTCCATATTAATGTTATCTATGGCTGGTATTCCTCCTTTCGCAGGTTTTTTTGCTAAGTTGCGTATATTATATATTGCTATAGAAAGTGGATTTTATTATTTAGCTATCTTAGGGGTTATTATAACTGTAATTAGTAGTTACTATTATTTACGTATTATAAAAGCAATGTATTTTACTAATCAGCAAACAATAATTAATGCGGAGCATATAAAAACTTCAGTAATTTTGCGTCTAATTTTAGGTGCTGGAGCTTTATTAAATACGTTTTTTGCTATTATTTATTCATTGTAGATTAAGTAAATTTTTATCTTTTTTATAAATGAGCTTGACAAGCTATGCTGACCTAGTGATAATTAGCAGATTAATAAAAAATACTAAAGAATGATAGTGTAATGGCATCTTATACAGCAGGTACTTTTTTAGCTACTCCATCAACCGTTAAAAAGAAGTGGTGGCTAATAGACGCAAAAGACTTAACCTTAGGGCGTTTAGCGTCAAGGGTGGCTATTTTGCTTCGTGGTAAGCATAAAGCTTACTATACTCCATATATAAATTGTGGAGATAATATAGTAATAATTAATGCTGAAAAAATTAAAACTACAGGAAAAAAATTAGAGCAAGAAGTATTCTACTGGCATACTGGTTATCCAGGAGGAATAAAGGAAAGAAAATGGAAAGATATATTAGGCGGTCGTTTTCCTGAAAGGCTAATAATAAAAGCAATAGAAAGGATGATGCCGAAGGAAAGTCCTTTAGCTCGTCTTCAGATGAAAGGGCTGCATGTTTATGCTGGTGAAGTCCATCCGCATCAAGGACAGCAGCCTGAAGTGTTACAAATTTGTTTACCAAAGTTACATGAAGAGAATAAAGTTCTACACAATTCTTAAAAGAATAACTTAAGAATTTTTGCTTATCATTCATATCCAGAAAACTTTAGATATGATATAAGTTATAAATAGAGCTTAAAAAAAATTTAAACAGGAATAATAAATAAGAATTATCAATGACTATTACCATAGTAAAAGCAAAAAAAAATCATAACGAAGCAAAATATTATGGCACTGGCCGTAGGAAAGAAGCTTCGGCCAGAGTGTGGATATCAAAGGGCAGTGGCAAGATATTAGTAAACGATAGAGACATAACTACTTATTTTGCTAGGCCCACTTTGCGCATGGTTGTTAATCAGCCTTTTGTTGCTACTAATACTTCAGGAAAATATGATGTTTTCTGTACAGTTAAGGGTAGTGGACTTTCTGGGCAAGCTGGAGCTGTTAGACATGGTATTAGCAGAGCTTTGAATATAGCTGATGCAGACCTACATACTCTGTTGCGTCAGCAAGGGTTTTTAACTCGTGATAGCAGGGAAGTAGAACGTAAGAAGTACGGACGTAAAAAAGCTCGTCGTAGATTCCAGTTTTCTAAGAGATAATTTGATTTTTTTGATTATATTATTAGTAGTATAATCAATCACTGTCTTTATAGTAACAGTCTATCTATTTTGTTGGCTTTGCTCTCAGGGCCAACAAAAAATTAATCATAAAATAAAAATTGTTAGAATTAAAAAAAAATGGCAAATCATAAATCGGCAATTAAACAGCATAAAAAATCTTCAATTAAGGCTAAGCTAAACTCTTCAGTAAGAAGTAGGATTAAGACTTTTATTAGAAAAGTTGATTCTCAAGTATCTTTAGGTAATTTTGATAACGCAATTCAAGCTTTTAGAGTAGCAGAGTCAGAAATTATGAAAAGTGTTGGAAAAGGAATTCTTAAACTTAATACTGCTTCTCGAAAAGTAAGTTATCTTGCTAAAAAAGTTAAATCAATTGATAGCTCTTACACTTCTTTTAAGAATGTGTAACGTATTATAAATAAATCATATAGCACACTTTTTTTATTATATAAGTAAAAAGTTTCAGGATATAGTTATCAGAGATCATCTCTGATATATAAAGGTCAATATTATATTGATTTATCATTCTTATTTAAATTAAAAAATCTACAATTGAAATTAATACTCTGTTGTAGATTTTTTTTTGATTCGTATAGTCTACAACATATAGTTAGTGATTTTTTGTAATGTAAAGTAAACAGCATCA
>CAYLWW010000055.1:0-10444 GCA_964387585.1 uncultured Candidatus Midichloriaceae bacterium | reverse complement strand
GCTAACTCCTTAGAAGCAGATAGTTCTTTTTCAACTAACAATTTCATTTCAGGGTCTTTTAATTTAGAAAAATCAACACCAACTTCAGATAATGTGTTGACAGACTCAATACCCAATTTATTAATAATACGTGTAAGATAATCCCACTCTAATTTAGAAAAATCAGCACCAAGCTTAAATAATGGCTTGATACCCTCAATACCTAATTGATTAATAATTAGTAACATTTCAAGACTATCTAATTTAGAAAAATCAGCACTAATCTCAGATAATGGCTTGATGCTTTCAATACCCCATTTAGTAATAATTTCTAAAATATAATTTGATTTTAATTTAGAAAAATCAGTACCAATCTCAAATAAAGGCTTAATGCTTTCAATACCTAATCGATAAATAATCTCCGAAATAGAATTCCATTTTAGTTTAGAAAAATCTGCACCAACAGAATATAATAGCTCAATACTTTCAACTCCTAAGCCAGTAACGATATTTAAAATATAATACCCGTTTAATATAGAAAATTCATACCCAGCTTCAGATAATGGCTTAATGCTCTCAATACCTAATTTAGTAATAATTTTTAAGATATAATACCCATCTAATTTAGAGAATTTATACCCAGCCTCAGATAATGGCTTGATACACTCAATCCCCAATCTTAGAACAATTTTTAAAATAGAATCATCATCTAATTTAGAAAATTCACACTCCCCAGCTCTAGCTAGCTTTTTTACTTCATCAACCAATAAATTTTGACTACCTAATGCTATTCCTGCTATATTAGAAATAGAAAAATCCGCACCAGCTTCAGCTAAGCGATCTATTCCATAATTATTAATTACGGATAATACACATGCTGGAGCTATGCTATATGGAATCCTCAACGTATACCCTGAAAAATTAACTCCAGAAAACATAGCTTGTATAGACGCATCAATAAATACAGCTAAATATATCATATACTCAGAAACATCAGTAGCAATAAAGTCAATATCTTTAAACTCACATTTATGATTCATTGGTAGCTCTATAGGATCGATACCGTTACCTGCAATATGATTTAATATAGCCTGAGTTACAAATACACCATACTCATCCTGAAGATCTGTGGGAACTTCGTTCTTATAAGGAAGAGGAACATTTTGCAAAGCTGCACTTATTTTCCCCGCAATACGAACTGCTAAAGCATGATTTTTGTTGTTATTAAAATCGATAAATTTCTTTATTTCACCGTTAAATTTCTGCCTTTTCAATATATACAAAAAGCCATATGTTGCGGCTGCAATAGCAGTAAAAATTGGTAACATTTTATGCGCCTTATATAAAAATTAATTAAATAAGTAGTTTATTTGTTAAGTGCTTATATTTTTTACATTATTTTTGCTTTAAGGAGCATAATATCATAGTGGTTAGCCGAATCAAGAGTAAAAATAAAAACAACTGTTTTATTGAGAAAAAATCAAAAAATTACCAATCATTTCATCAAAATTCTTACATAACCTATAAAACAGTTATTAACTAACTTCTATTAACCCCAGTTCGGGATTAAAACTGAATAAGAGATAGAAGGTTTCGAAGATTTGAGGCAATAAGAAGAGATTACAGCTAGGTAATATAGGAGAGGGTTCCAAATAGAGCGATGCCTTGTGTGTTCTAGATCCAATCTGGCCTTGAGTAAGGAGAACACACTTTTCCAATAATGGAATTGGGCAGCTTTTCATGCTTTTTTATCTACCAAGGAGACTTCAACAGTTAAAATAAGCGGTGAGCTTGGAAAGCCTATATTAATAGGTGAACATCAGCGAATCCCGCGAAATTTGACAACGCAAATGTTGAAGTCTCGAATAAGTAGTAGTATCCCAGAATTATAAAGAATTAGCTGTAATATTGAACATAATAGGCTAAGACTAAACCCATTCAGCATACTAAAAATTGTTCTATCGATGAAATATTCAATATGTTTTATTATTTGATTTTTCTAATATATTAAAAGCTACTTTTTTCCCTAGTTCTATAGCATTTTCTGTTGTTAAAACCTTTCCTTTACAAGTGCTATAGTAGATATTACTTCCATCTGACTCTGCTAAAACAGCAATTATTTGCGTTTTTTTAGTGATGGTATTAATTTTAGCATACACACCAACTGGTGTTATGCAATTCCCTCCAAGCACTTCAAGACACGACCTTTCTGCAGTAGTAGTTAGAAATGTAGGTTTGTGATTCAACTTTTTCACTATTTCATGAATTATTAAATCTTTTGTTGTAGCTTGATTTCCTATTCTTTGCTCTATAACTATAGCGCCCTGCCCCGGAGCCGGTATAAATTCTTTTATTGGTAAGTTTTGGCTAATTAAATTCACTAACTTTAATCTTTTCAATCCCGCTTTAGCTAAAACTATTGCATCTACTTGTTTATCATATAGCTTTGATAATCTAGTATCTATATTGCCTCGTATTTCTATAATAGATAAATCTGGCCGTTTATTTAATAACAATGCTTTACGCCTTACTGAACAAGTACCTATCTTAGCCTCATAAGGTAAGTTAGCTAATGATAATAAAGAATTATGAGAAATAAGAACATCATTAGCTTCTTCCCTTGGCAATACGCATGTTATTCCAAGGCCATTAGGCAAAGTAGTGGGCATATCCTTTAGGCAGTGTACTGCTAAATCTATACTCCCATCCAGTAATTGCTCTTCTATTTCTTTCAAAAATAGACCCTTACCTCCAATGGCAGCAAGAGGCTTATTGTATAATATATCCCCTGTAGTTTTGATTTTTTTTATACTTATGTTAATTCCATTTTTTACAGCCTTAGTGATTTCAGGATTTTGGTGCTGACTTTTGCTTAACCTGATAAATTGTTTATATAAAAGCTTAGATACCAACTCTGATTGTGCTAATGCTAATTTGCTACCTCTTGTACCTATTATAATATCCATAAAACTTTCCTAACTAGTACCGGTACTAGCTTTTTTAGTCACTAACTGATCTTTAGCTTTTTTAGGATCGTAAGGTTCTTGTTGAGGTACAGTAACAGGGCTTAGCAAGCGTTTTTTAAAAAATTTGTCTTCATAGTATTTGATTTTTTTCGATTTAATTGGAGGACTAGATTCTATTAACAAAATTTGCTCATCTCTAGGGAGGGAAATAACCTCTTGAGGTAGAAGAAGCGCTCTTTGAGCTTGAGAAACATTGAGAGAACGAGAAGCTGGATTAAAATCTAAAAATTTAGGCTTGCTTGCAGAAACTTGATCAACTGTTTTATTACCACATAATTGAGAAATCAAATTAGCAGTCTCTATGTTATTAGCAGCAAACGTTACCCTATAAGTCGAGTTAGAAAGGAATGAATTCATTCCTGGTTCTTCATATATTCCTTTTAATTGTTCAGTATCTTGGATGATTAAGAATAAACGTACATGATATCCACGGAAGTAAGCTATACCGCTCATAAATTGCTCCATTTTTCCTAATGTAGGGAACTCATCCATCATAAACATAACCCCATAAGGATCTTCTTTTGATGGTAAGCTTCTAGATAAGAATTCAGTAGCTTGCTGATAAAACACCTGCATTAATGGCTGTAAACGCTGCAAGTTATCAGGAGTTAATCCTACATAAACAGTAGTAAGCTCTCTTTTAAAATTTTGTATATTAAAATCACTACTAGCAGTTGCTGTATCTATCAGAGGATTAGCCCACAGCTCAAGATTAGAGTTCATAGTCGAAATAACACCTGAACGTTCTTTATCAGCTTTTTGTAAGAAAGCAGCTATATTCATATACGCTACTGGGTGTATCTCATTTCCTAATGTATCTAGAACTACAGCTAAATTATATACCACATCATCACTACGCATTGTTCTTACTACTTCACCGAAAGAAGTAGTCTTATCTGGAGCAGCTATTAAATATAGTACTACTCCTACAAAAAGCGAACGCGCTTCATTATTCCAAAATTCTTTTTCCGGCATAATTAGGTTAGCAATTTTTTGCACATCATCAACCATTTGCCCAGGCTTTGAACTAACCCAGTCTATAGGGTTATAACAATGAGTAAAACCATCGGGATTTGCTGGATTCCAAACAAAAACTTTCTGGCCCATAGAAGCTCGCCAACCACTGGTCAGCTCATAATTTTCAAGCTTTATATCATGTACAAAAACAGAATCTTCCCAGTATAATAGATTAGGAATAACAAACCCCACACCTTTACCAGAACCAGTAGGAGCAAAAAGTAAGGTATGTTGATAACCACCTGCTACTAAATAGCCGTTACTATCTTGCCCTAGTAACATACCCTTTTTACCACGCAAACCTGCTTTTAATATATCCTTTTCTGTAGCCCAACGAGCATCACCATGAATACTTTCTTCTTTTTTAAATGGTCTTAAGTTATATATGCTTTTACGTTTATTTACTACTAATGATATATATACGAGTTGCGGAATTAATATGCTGAGAAAATATCTTAATAAAAAGTAATTGTAATACTTTATAGTAAAATACCCAGTATGATAGTTATCTTTAAACCAAATTCCAAATACTTTTAATGTTTTATAAGAAACCCCATCTTGTATAAATTTTAATGGGTCTGCAGTTATGATTTGATGATTTTCAGTAAGGATAAATATGATCCCAGAAATATATAATAAAAATGCGCTACCTAATAACAATAGAAATACTATTACAACTATATTGCGAAAGGCATCAAAAAAATTAGACATTAAAGTTTTACTTACTTATATTAACACGAAATATTTTAACTAGAGTAGATTAAGCTATGTATAACATTTTATCAATAATAGTATTAATCATTTTTTGGATTTAATGTTTATTTGCTAATTTAGTTGGACATCTAAGCAAACATTACGAAAGTAAATTAAGTACTTAACTGATTTTGAATAAAGAAAAACTTTTTAGTTACAACTTTTAAACTAAGTTAATTCACAGCTTTCTACTAGTACAGTACAACCACTATTATTGATTTTCAATACTCCACCAGAACTTATAGAAAAATTTTCCTCTCTTTCATCTGAATGAATGAGCTTGATAATACCATCAGTCAGCATTACTAGCATGTTTTCATGCCCATACAGGACTGCTAAATCACCATCAATTCCAGGAAAAATAGCCATATAAACTAATGTTTCGGTTATTAATCCTTTCGGAGTTACTAATTTTATATTTAATAACTGTTCCATTAACTTATACTTTAACGATTAAATAACAGCCATAATATACTGGCTTACTAAAACATGTGTGGCGCGCCTGAAAGGATTCGAACCCATGGCCTTTAGATCCGTAGTCTAACGCTCTATCCAGCTGAGCTACAGGCGCATTATATTGAATCAATCTATTTTTTATTGTGTTTTAGATGCTTAAATATTTTTGATTTTGAATGACTTTACTCGTAAAAAAATCTATACATATTACTTATTACTGTCAAATATATTTTTAATAATTATCAAAAATATATTTGACATAACCATTTTATTATTTGTTTTTTGTAAACTTATAAAAAATATCATAATGTAACTATTATAAAGAATTGGATTATAACGATCAGAAATAAAGAAGTGGTAAGAGTATTATACTTAGCTATGAATAACTCACCAAATTTTTACTCAGAGCCTCTGTATAAGTCCTTTGCTTTATTATTACGAAACACATCTAATGGAGATGAATATGATAATCATTGGAGGCAGTAATTGTAAAAAAATTGCCTATGATTTAAGTATAAATTTTAAAACTGATTATATGGATGCGATGGTTTCAAGATTTGCTGATCAAGAGCTTCGTATTCAATTACCTTCGCATTTATACCAAGAAGACGTCATCATCGTGCAGTCTACATCCAAACCAGCTAATGATAATTTAATGGAGCTTCTTCTGCTAATTGACGCTGCTAAACACTCAGGTAGTCGTAAGATAATTACTGTAATCCCCTATTTTGGTTATAGTAGACAAGATATGGCTTATTATGAATGGGGGCCGATTTCAGCAAAGCTAGTAGCTACAATGCTTGAATCTTCAGGCGTTGATCATATAATTACTTTAGATTTGCATTCTAAACAAGCTGAAAGCTTTTTTAAAATAGGTGTACAAAATATTGATCTAAGCTCATTTTTCGCTTCTCACATAGAAAAATCACGTGATATTGTTGTTGTATCACCAGATATAGGAAGCTTGTTTCGTGCAAAAAAACTTGCAGATATTTTACAAACCAATATTGCTGTCATAAATAAAATCCGCAATAGATATAATTTTTGTGAAATGGATACTATTATTGGAGATGTAGCTGGCAGAGATTGTTTAATTATTGATGATATCATTGACACCGGAAGAACTGTGTGCAACGCAGCTTTAATGCTTAAGAAGCATGGAGCAACCAAGATTCGGGTTATTGCTACTCATGCCGTACTGTCTGATAATGCTGTACAAAGGATTACTGAATCACCTATCGATTCTATCTTAACAACTAATAGTATAACACAAAAACTAGAACAAAATAAATTTATGGTTCTTGATATTACACCTATCATTGCCAAAGAAATCAAAACTCTTATGCGCTTCTAAGTATTTGCAGATAGCAAATTTCTGACTGTGTATGATTGCGTATTTTATTTCATAACTCCTTGATTAATACTTTAGAATATGGCAAAAATCAATATAATTGCTATCGAATATCAAAAAAACCAACTGATTGAACAGTTAGAAAAGGATTATATAAAAAGGATTTCCACCTGGCATATATCAACCATCTTGCTTTCACCCAAAATCTCTAATAGAACTGATCTGAACAAATTAAAATCTATAGAATCCAGTCTATTATTAGAAAATTGCAAGCTTGGCATAAACATTGCATTAGATAGCTCAGGGCAAATGTTTACAAGCGAAGAATTTGCACAATATTTCAAAAATATACTGCAAGAAGAAAAATCTCTAAATTTTATCATAGGTGGCCATGAAGGACACAGTAAAGAACTCTTAAATAAAGCTAATAAAGTCTTATCCTTGAGTAAACTAACCTTCCCACATAAACTAGCACGTTTATTTTTAATAGAGCAAATTTATAGAACTTACAGTATTTTACATCATCACCCTTATCATAAATAAGCTCAAACCATTACATTATTAGTTAATAAAGTCTTAACGTTTTCAACAAAAAATCGTTAAAAATCTGCTAAATAGAGCCCATATCAGCTTTACTTTACTATATTTTTAATTAATAATTTCTTGTTTACTATCTAATAAATGCCCTACTTAAGCTGATGTTTTATTCAGTTAAAGCTATAACTCAGCATCTTAAGTATAAAAATGATAGCATTTTCAACAATATTTTATAAAAATTGATTTTATGAAAGAAAAAAGCAAATTAACAAAGGAAGAGAAAACCAAATTAGCCAAATCAATACAAAAATCACTCCTAGAAGCTATTTATACAAATAACACCAAAGTTCTTAATAAAAATTTTGATTCTAGAGATAAATTCCATCAATCAGTAATTGATAAAATGTGTTATCTTGCCTTATCAGAACCTAAAAAACATACTCCTGTTATCGAATTGTTAAAAATAAATGGAACAAATACTTTATTCTCAAAATATTTATCAGAAGAACCAGAATTAGTTAATACAGCGATAAAAACTGACTATAGAATATTCTTAAAAATAGATGGAGGAAAAGATATATTAGTTAACGCTTTATCAAAAAACCATACCTTACTTAAGGATGCTATTTGCATTGATGCTATTCACTTTAATTTTAGATCATCTTATGAAACTATACTCAAGATAAAAGAGGTAAAAAACCTTTTTCTTAAACTTTTGTCAAAAGAACCTAGATCAGTTATAGAATTCATTAAAATGGACTACAGAATATTTTTAAGAGTAGAGGAAGGAAAAGATATATTAATTGAGACTTTATCAGGAAAATCTCAATTATTGAAACAAATTTTTCTTAATAAAGAAATCCCTGCTGTTGCTTATAAACGATATGAAGATCTATCAAATATAAAAGGAGTAAATGCTTTAATCTTTAAAGAATTATTATGGGATAAGCAATTTCGTGAACAAGTTATAAGCGATCGAGATATTTTATTAGATCTATTATACCTAGTAAACAAGATATCAGGAGTAAAAGATTCGATTATTAAAACATTATTAAAACCTGGTTCATTTGGTATTAAAGAAGATATTCGTATTACGAATATAAATACAAAATCCTTAAAAACACTATTAGATATCTCAAGAGAATCACCAGCAATACGAAAGTTAATCATTAAAGATTTTTACCTCAATAAAACTGATATTGCTAAAGAATTCAATAAGTTTAAGCTCTTGATTGATTATATAATTGAAACACCAAATTTGCTATATGAAACTTTTTTAAATAACCGGGTACTAATTGATTTAGCAGATATTAGTGAAAAATCCTTGAGTTATGTATTTTCAAAATTTTCCAATAAAGAAATTAGTAAAATAATCAATGACAATGAAAGTCTTATTAAAACTCTAATTAAGCAATTTAATAAAAATTATGATCTTAATAATCTTGATAAAGTATTTAGATTTGCAAATGAAAATGCATTAAGTAAAGTGTCAAAAACACTTTTGGTCAAAATGAAATTTAGTGAACCTACTAACACCTTGAACAAATGGAGTAAGATAGCTTTGTATAATAATGGTATTGAATCGCTAAAGGATTATAATAATTCCAAAACTCATGAATTACTTAAGGAATTATTAATCTTAAACAATTTTCTCACTAAGGGTGCTTATATAATCCTTAATAATCCTAAAATTTATGATGATAAAGCGCATATTAATTATGCCGAAACTGCTTGGACTAACGTACTTAGAGAACAGTTTACTAAATTTAGCGATATTGAAGTAGTGAACAATCATGATGATTATGAGCTAATACTACAAAAAGCTTTTAAGCAATACCAGGTGATGAATCTTAATATTGAAAAGTATTTAGATATAGCCCCAAAAGAAGTTATTAACATTATTTTAAGTCTATCACACCGCTTAAACGAAAAGCTTATGGTGCAATTATCACACCTTAATGAAACAGGTCAAGTAGTGGGAGATACTTTAGCTAATGCACTAGGAATAGATGTCATAATCAGAGAAGAAGCAACAGAAGCAATATCACAAGAAAATCAGTTAAATAACCCATATGAATATTCTATATTCTCCTTTGAATTAGACATAATCTCCTTTATCGCATTATCATTCTTAAGCCATAGTTTTGCTGGATTACAAAATGACTAATATAAAAATAGCGTAAATAAAAAAGTGCAGCACCTAATAACAAACCAAGTGCTGCACAAATATAGCGATATATCAGAGATATAAAAATTATCCTAGCTTTTCCTCTGCTTCTTTTAACTAAGTTTTGCTGTTTCCTTTTCATCATAACAAAACCATTTTTCATCCTAATCTGAATAAGTATAGTATTACATACAATAGCTTACGCTCTATACCAATAACATCTTAATATTTCAACAGAAATTTCTGCTAATTTTGCTAAAACAATGCTTATATTCACTTTACTTTGTTATGTTTTTAGTTGATAAACTATATTTCACTATTTAATCAATCCATTACTTAAGCTGCGGTTTTATTATATAATGCTATCTCGGCATCTTAAGTATGAAGTGATATTATTTTCAATCATACCCAAATAAAAATGTATTTATGAAAAATCAAGAATTAACTGATAAATTCATCAACGCTATTAAAAATGACTCTAATACAAACCTTAAAGTGCTTTTTGGTGAGTGCTTTACTCAAGAAAATAGTTACCAGATATTTGAGGCAGCTGTTAGTTATAACACGGAATCCCTCAAATTCTTACTTGATTATGCAGATAAAGGTATAATTAATCAAACTTTACAAGCAGAAAATTATAAAATATTTAGTATAGCTGCTTGGCGTAACAAGGAATCGCTCAAATTATTACTTTATTATGCAGATAAAGGTATAATTAATCAAACTTTACAAGCAGAAAATTACAAAATATTTGGTATAGCTGCTTGGCGTAACACGGAATCGCTTGAATTCTTATTTAAGAATGTAAATAAAAATATAATTAACAAAGCTTTGCAAGCAAATGATTACCCTATATATCCGTATGCTGCTTGGTCTCACCCAGAATCGTTCAAATTCTTATTTGAGAATACAGGTAAATATCGCATTGATGTTAATCAAGCTTTGCAAGTAAAAGATTACCCTATATTTCAGTATGCTGCTTATAACACGGAATCGCTCAAATTCTTATTTAATAATGTAAATAAAAATATAATTAACGAAGCTTTGCAAGCAAATGATTACATTACATTTCGTCTAGCTGCTAAGAATAACACGAAATCGCTCGAATTCTTATTGGATAAGGCAGGTGAATATAGCATTGATGTTAATCAAGCTTTG
>CAYLWW010000054.1:0-10516 GCA_964387585.1 uncultured Candidatus Midichloriaceae bacterium | reverse complement strand
TTTGGCTTATATTGATGGTGTACTGTATAGGTATTGATTTGAAATTCCCCATCAATAGAATTAGCGCTTGAGTCATATAGCTTGCCATATAAGCCATCCCCATTCCCATCCTGTCCTTTACTTTGCCAAACAACTACAAATCCCCCATTAGATAAGGAGGTTATTGAGGGATTTATTTGATCAAATAAAGTGTGATCATTTACTTGAGTTTCGTTACTAATAGATAGCTCAGAAGGAGCAAAATTAAATGTCACATTACATACATTACTAGCAGAGTCATGGATATCCCTTGCTTTATATTGCAACATATCCTCTGGGTGAGAGCAGCTACTAAACCCCTTATAGTACAAATTAGAAGGCAGAGGGGTGTTTACGTATAAGCTAGTGTCTAAATAAAGACATGTGTCATACTTAATCAAATAACCGCATCTAGGCCAAGCTTGGATAATAATATTAGGGGTCCCCACGATCCCCCCTCTTGCATCAGTATCAGTTACATATTTAGCAAATTCAATATGTGCAAATTTTTTCAAATCTAATCTTATTAAAAAATCTTTACAATGAGGTGGAATATTATTCTTAGCATCGAAGGCTGAGCCATTGCTACCTGTGCCATTAGCGCCAGGCCCCAAATCCATTTGAAGGCTGGTGGGGGCGGCATTAAAACTAGTTATACATTTACTAGAATCAGGATATAATACTTCTAAAACAGCTATATCTGGTCTAAGACCATGTGGCACGCTATGTTTATTTACTATATACTTAATTTTACTCGAGGAATAACTTTTTCCTGCAACAATTAATTCACAGTATATTGACTCATAAAGGTCTATAGTAAATGGCATCATTGTAAATGAAAAACTTGCTGAATCATTTAATATCTCGTCTAAAGGAATGTCTCCAATACCCGTGCTTCTCTGCCAATCAATCTTTTCTATACATTTAGCCATGGATTAATTTGCTAGTTAATTTTTTAAGTTCTTATGACATCGTAAGAAATAATATTTTAATAGTCAAACGTCTTTTTCACTTTTTTTGGGGTAGAGGTGGTCCTAAAAAACTGGACAGATATTTCAAAACAAATAGAATCTTTTCTAAAAATATCCCTAAAACATCTCTCTTAACTCCTTCCTAATCCATTATTGAGGTTTTATGTTATTAAACAATTAACTTGATATTAATATACCGTTTTAATCAAACATCCTGATCTTGCTTTTCCTATAAAAGACATGCCTTAAATGCTTATGCTATTGTTGGTAAGAAAACTAAATGAGCTACTTATTCATTTACTATGAGCAAAGTTCATTGTCAAAAGTTGTTTTAATCTCACTACAAGTAAATGTATATTCATCATTTGATCTAACATAATATGTGACAATATTATGGTATTCTGTTGATGCATCTAACTCTTCAAAATGCGTTTTGAATAAAGTACAAAAATTTTCTTGATACTCTTTATTTTGCCCTTGGTAATATATGCCATTATTATAAGACATTAATTTTTTTAACTGAGGTAAATCTAATCGATTTAAAATTTTTGTTGCAAGGTCAAAATTACTATTAGCTATGAGCATTTCAGCAAACTCTACTAAAGCTTTTTTACTTGGATCATCACTAAGTTTATTAATAACTTTAGGAAAGTTTTTTTGATAATTATCTTCGTCTTCTAAAAATAATTTAAAAGCGTTAAATTCAGCGTCAAAGTCCCATTTAAGTTCAGATGTTTTATCTTCTATTATCCCTATATACTTTATTTTATTTAGAGCATCACGTTGAAAATAGTATTGAGAGTATTCAGTATATATTGAAAATAAATCATTATTATTTCGATACTCATTATTTAGCAATTTGTTAATCATATCGTAAAAATAACTATAGATGCCATTAACTTGCATTAAATTTAGAACTGTTTTGAGGTCGACTTCGCTATTACTGTCAATTATCATTTGAGTAATTAATTCCTTTTTCACATCATCGTTTAACAAGCTTAATAATATACTTTTCTGCTCTAAGGTAGAATATTTGTTAAAGCTTAACATTAAGTCATCATATTGATTCTCATTCAACAATTTTGCTAGCAATTTAACATCATTTCTTAAAATTATACTCTGCAATATTATATTACCCTTATCTGGCGTTATGAATGAATTAAATGGGAAAGTTTTGATAAATAGTTCCTTGTTATACTCATCTTCACTAATTGTATTATCTATAATCTTTACTGCTAATTCACAAGTCCTTATATTAAAATCTACATCCTGTAGTTGCTTAATTATATATTCCTTAATTTTTTGCAGATATTCAGATTCACCGAGCTCAATAAAGAGAGAATTTAGCTCATCTAAATTATTTGGATCAAATTTTCTAATATTTTTTAATATTTTTAAAGCATTATCTATCCCAGCCCAGTACTTTGTATTTGGATATTTAGAAATTAAACCATCATTATTGTCAAGTACTAGTGAATTATCAAAATCTATTAAAGTCATACCTATTATTTTATTATCTTCAATAATAAAACCTTTGTTAAGAGAATTAAAATCTCTATGGTCAATAAAATATGCCAATAAATTTATTTCAAGAGCTTCTACCGATTCAAAAGCAGTTTTATAATCTAATAAGTTACTTTTTTTATATCATAACTTTTATCAAAAAATTTCCCTTGATCAAGAAGGGTAGCATATTCCAAATTTTTCTTACCAAGATCATAAAAATAATTGTGAAAATTGATAAAACCAGGGATAATTCCTGAAGCTATACCTAATTTACCATCTTCTAATCTTACAATATGATTTTTTGGAGCTTTATCACCTATTATTTGGCGTAAAATAAATGAAGAAACAAAGTCATTGATAACTCCTATGTTTTTAAGAGAAGTTTTAATTAAATATTGTTTTTCAACATTTTGATCGTTTGAGGTTTTATAACTATGAATCCCTCCTTTCTGTGAACCTTGTTTTTTTCTCCAACAAGCTTAAAATGACCTATCGGTATAATCTCCAAATCTGAAGGAGAAACAACATAATTTTTATCAGGTAAATTTGAATTTTTTGACATTTTTACGTAATTAATTGAATAGTTTGCTAAAAATATTTTAGAGTATGTAGATACACATTAGCAGTTGTTGATATATGATTTTATAGACTTCACTTCTTTGTGAATACCTACTTTTGCTTTCTAAGCTGTATATAAAATTCAAACTATTGTTTTAATATTAGCTGTAAATAAGGATTGAAGTGATAAATTTTATTGCGTTTTTGTTGATTTCCTTGAAATAAAATCTCGCAGTTTAAAAATTGCTGTATTAAATGCTCGGCAGTATTATAAGCTTTGCCTAATCTTTTTCTAAGCTCCTGAACATTAATAATAGGAAATTCAAAAATTATCTCTAGTACATTTAAAGCTGTTTGTCTCATTTTATAAAAGTTTTTATCAGTATTTATATGAGATATTATAGAGTTTTTCAGCTCAACAACGTTTATAATACTTTTATAAGCATCGATAGCAGCAGTATTAATTACATTTAAAAAATATAAAATCCAATTCTTAAAGTTGCCAGTTAGGTATAATTCGCGAATTTTTTTATAATAACTTTCTTGGTTATTATTGAAAAAAAATGATGGAGATATTATTGGTAATTCTAAAATTTTAAAATTCACTAGCATTAAAAGAGTTATTATACGTGTAGTATAGCCATTATTGATAATAAAAGGGTAAATAAGTTCAATCTGTGCAGTAACGACAGCTATTTTTAATATTAAAGGTAAGGAATTTTTTTCTCTTAAGTAACTTTCTAGCTCATCCATTAACTGAGTTATTTTAACAGCAGGAGCTGGGATGAAATCCGCTATACGTATAGATTTTTTTCTATATTCACCGGTTTTAAACTCATTATTTATATTAAAATTTACAATTTTATTGCTGTTTTTTATAGTAGATTGAAATTGAATTTCGTTATTCTCTAAATCTTTTTGATATGAGTTGATATTAATAGCTTTGAGGTAGTTAAATGCTAATTGCATATCTGTAGAAATTTGCTCATTTTTGTCGTTAGGCAATTCTTTTATTATATCTAAAAAGTTGATCTCTACCCCTTCGATAGATAATGATGATGATACCTCTATTGCATTATAAAGCTTAATGTAAGTGAGGGTACTAGGTATAATATTAATCAGTGTATTTACTTTACTAAGATTAGCGACAACTTCGCCATATAAATACATTACCTCATCATTTAAATAAACTGAGGGCTCGATTTTATATAAAGAATTTGGTATAAAATAATTTATTTCACCTAGGTTTTCGTAATAACCTGCTGACATATATCTCTAATAACTCAATAATTTTTATTAAATATCAACAACACTATATATCTTATTTATTGATAATCAAATTATTAATTTTACTTTTAATCGGAAAACATAAATTACGGTTAAGCTCAATCCATTTAATTCATTTAAATAAGTATTAATGAATTATAAAATGGCTTTTATTTAACTTTTAATAGTAAATTTTTTAAGATAAGTAAGTTGAATATATAAAGCCCTGGCCAATAAAAAATTAAAACAGTATAAGAGATTATTATACATACAAATTAAGATACCAAGTAATTAATGTGTTAAATCAAACAATACTTTCACGTAAATACAGACCTCAATCATTTAATGAAGTAATTGGGCAACCAATTCTAGTAGAGAGTATAAACAATGCGATAACAAATAATCGCATTCCTCAAGCGATCTTATTAACAGGAATTAGAGGAATAGGTAAAACTACAATAGCAAGGTTAATAGCTAAATCATTGAATTGTATCTCAAATGCTAATCCTACCTCTAATCCATGCAATGTTTGTGAGCAGTGTAAATCCACTACTGCTTCAAGAAATCAAGATGTTCTTGAGATGGACGCCGCAAGCCATACTGGAGTAAATGATATCAGAGAAATTATTGATAACTGCAAATATAAACCTGCATTCGCTCGTTATAAAGTTTATATCATAGACGAAATACATATGCTCTCAAATAACGCTTTCAATGCGTTACTCAAAACCTTAGAGGAACCCCCTGCTCATGTGAAATTTATCTTCGCTACAACAGAAGTTCGTAAAATACCGTTAACCATAATATCTCGCTGTCAACGCTTTAACCTTAAGAGATTAGGTATAGAGAATTTAATAGAGCATTATTCTCATATATTAGAAAAAGAAGGTTATGCTGCTGATGATCTAGCATTGCATATTATTGCAGAGGCTTCTGATGGTTCGGTAAGAGATGGGTTATCTATTCTAGATCAAGCATTATCACTAAGTGTTAATAAACATATTAGTACAAACATCGTAGTAAGTATGCTTGGAATGAATAATAAATCTAGTGTATATAGCTTATTTAGAGAAGTAATTGGGGGTAATATAAATAATGCTATAAAAATAATAGAGCAAATATATAACGATGGTGGTGACTCTGTATTACTATTACAGGATCTTCTGCAGTTAGTACATGACATTTCAAATTTTCAACTACTGGAACAAGATGAAATAAAAGAAGGAGTAAAAAATCTTGTTTATAGTAATCTACTTACTGGAGAACAACGCAAAGAAATAAAATTCTGGGCAAGCAAATTACCTACCCCTTTTCTCATAAGGTCATGGCAGATAATAATCAAAGCTATAGAAGAAACAAAAATTACTGCGCAACAATGGCTTGTTGTTAAAATGAACTTAATAAAGTTAGCGTATGTTAATATTTATGAAACACCTGAGCAAATTTTTAATTGCATAAGTAATAATGATACCGAAAAATATATTCAAGAACAACAACAAGAAGGTACAACCACTAGATTAGAAAATAAAAATTCTATCAATACTATTAATATTAATACTAGTGAAATTGATAATCATTCTTTAGAAGAAATTTACACTAAAGCTAAAAAGCTGGCTGAATTAGCTTTAGAAAAAAAAGAAGTAATGCTATATCATTGGTTAATGCATGATATATCCATATTAAAATTAGAAGAAGGATTATTAAAAATCAAAATTCTTAACCCTAGTCAACAAAATTTGCATTCTAATTTAAAAGATAAGCTAAGGATAATAACAAATAAAGAGTGGAATATAGAAGTGCTTAGCGATGAAAAGAGCAACAATCCAACCTTATCAGAAATAGAAGAAAATTTAGATAACAAGGTAAAACAAGAATTGTTGCAAACAGATATAGTAAAAGATATAATGTCAACATTTCCTGGTATTGAAATAAAAGAAATAGAAGTTATCAAATAGCTAATTTAGCTAAATACCAATAAACATTGATAGCTTTATCACTAATTATAACATCTAAAAATTATTCAATTTATGAATTTACAACACATGATGAAGCAGGCTAAAGAACTGCAAAAAAAAATGACTGATATGCAAAGTGGCTTAGATCAACTCGAAGTAAGTGGCAGCGCTGGTGGTGGAATGGTAAAAGTTATTATTAATGCTAAATACACAGTAAAGAAAGTTAATATTGATAAGTCTTTATTAGTTCCTGAAGATGTCGAAGTTCTTGAAGATTTAATAGTAGCAGCTTTTAATAACGCGAAACAAAATGCAGAACTAAAAACTAATGAAGAGATGCAAAAATTAGGTGTTTCTCCCGATTTAATGAAAATGGTATTTTAATATTTTTTTAAATTACTAAGCTATTTAGCCTTAAAAATGCTTAAGAAAATTTTTTATTTTATTACACTTGCTGTATTAGCATTTTTTTTAAAAATATACGTAAAATTAATATTTTGTAGTAGCAAGCTAAAAATAGAAGTTCCAACAATTACAAAAAATCTTATTGCTTCTAATAAAGCATTAGTATTGGTTTTTTGGCATGGGCGTATGCTACTTGTTCCTCATATAATTTGTTATTTTTACAAACGTTATGGTATAGCAGTAGTATCAACGCATCGTGATGGAGAATATGTTAAAAAGTTTTTAGAAGCATATAAACATAAGACTATTAGAGGTTCATCTAATAAAGGTGGGTTGATTGCTATAAAAAAAGTAATAAAAGCATTAAATGAGAATAATATTATAGCTATAACTCCTGATGGACCAACTGGTCCCCGTTTTATGGTAAACGGTAATGTCATATCAATAGCTAAAATGACTAATACGCCAATTATAAGCATAAGTTATTCTACAACTAAAGCTAAAGTATTTCGAACTTGGGATCGATTTTTATTGCCATTACCTTTTGGTAGATTAACAATAAAAATTAGTTCCCCTATGATGGTAGAAGATTTGGGCTTGGATATTAAATCAGCTACTAATGCTTTAACTAACTTTATGCAAGAACAAACGAATAGCGTTGATGAAGAAGTAAGGTTGAATATAAATTAAGAAATGATTAGCTAATCAATAAGCTTGATATTTATTTTTGTTCATAGTAATTAAACTTAAGCTTTTATTGAATGTGAAAAATAATTTGTTTTAAACTATGGATATATTAATGAAAAAAATTGCTTTTATTTTTCCTGGCCAAGGTTCTCAATTCATAGGTATGGGGAAAGAGTTATTCGATAGCTTTAGTGAAGCGCGAGAAGTTTTTCAACAAGTAGATGATGCTTTAGATCAGAATCTTAGTAAGTTAATATTTGAAGGAGAAAGCGAAGAGTTAACTTTAACTTCTAATACTCAGCCAGCTATTATGGCAGTATCATTGGCTGTTATATCAGTATTACTTAAGCAAGGAAATTTTAGCAATATTGCTAAAATATGCAGTATTGCTGCAGGACATTCGTTAGGAGAATATAGTGCCTTATGTGCTGCTAAATCTTTCTCTATAACAGATACAGCAAAGCTTTTGCGTATTAGAGGTAATGCAATGCAAAAAGCTGTACCTCAAGGTAAGGGGGGGATGCTAGCTTTATTAGGTACCAACATTCACGATGCAAAAAGATTAGCTGAATCAGCACAATTGCTAGCAAATCAAGATGAAAATAGCACTACTGAAGAAGTGTGCTCTGTTGCTAATGATAATGGTGCTGAACAAGTAGTTTTAAGTGGAAGCAGCAATGCTATTAATAAAGCCAATGAAATAGCTAATGAGTATGGAGTTAAACGTGCAATAAAACTCTCTGTTAGCGCTCCATTCCATTGCAATTTGATGAAACCTGCTGCTGAAGAAATGGAGAGTAATCTAGCTCTAGTTGATATTCAAACGCCTATAATACCCATAATAGCAAATTATGATGCATTAGCGAATCAAGATAGATCTAAAGTAGGTGATTTACTGGTAAATCAAATATGTGGTATGGTGCGTTGGCGAGAGTCTATTGAACTATTAAATAATAAAGAAATTGATACGTTAGTAGAAATAGGTCCTGGTAAAGTATTAACAACACTTGTTAAAAGAATGAAAAATTTTGAACATATTAAAGCTATAAATGTTCATACTCCTACAGAGATAGAGGAATTTTTCAAAATATTAGATGTAAATCAATCTATTTAATAAAAATATTTAATAAAAAATAGTTATTATGTTTTTTAATTTAGAAGGGCAATCTGCATTAATCACAGGCGCAAGCGGTGGAATAGGAAGTGCTATAGCTGAAGTATTAGTCCAATCAGGAGCTAAAGTGATAGCAACTGGAACAAATCCAGAAAAACTGCGTAACTTAGCAAATAAGATAAATAGTAATAAATTACTTACTTTAACTCATGATTTATCTGATAGTAATGAACTTGAATCGCTTTTTACTAAAGCTGAATCCATGGTTGAACATATTGATATTTTAATATGTAATGCAGGAATTACATATGATAATTTATCGATACGCATGAAAGAAGAAGAGTGGCAAAAAGTTATTGATTTGAATTTAACTACAACATTTAAGTTAAATCAATTAGCTATTAAAAGAATGATGAGAAAAAAATATGGCAGAATAATTAACATATCATCGATAATAGCTTTTACCGGAAATATAGGGCAAGCTAATTATGCCGCAGCGAAAGCAGGTATGATAGGTATGTCCAAATCCCTAGCTTTAGAAGTTGCTTCCCGTAACATCACAGTTAACTGTATAGCCCCAGGATTTATTGATACTCCAATGACTGCAGTATTAAAAACAGAAATTAAAGAAAATTTAATAAAACATATCCCAATGGGTAGGATAGGAACACCTATGGAAGTTGCTCATTCAGTTTTATTTTTAGCAGCAAAAGAAAGTGCTTATATTACTGGTACTACCATTCATGTAAATGGCGGGATGTACATGTAATAATCGTTATATTACTTATACTTAGATAACCCCTCTAGAAATTATTATGCGCTTTTATACTAAAGTATCAATTTACACTATAGCAATAGTAATATTAGCTATTACTACCAATTTTATAGCTTTATTTTTTCATAAAAGAGCAATAAATAATTTAATAGATAATCACCAAAATGCATTAGCAAATAATGGAATTACTACTTCGTATAAAAAGGTTAACTTTTCTGGATTAGCTGCTTGGGATTTAAAAGCAGATATTTCTGAGGTAGAATTATATATTATAAACCCTAAAATCAAGTATCTAGCAAAAATAGATAACCTATATATTGCTAGTAATATATTAAAGGGTAACTTTAATATATATGTACCCAGTCAGATTGATTCAAACTTAAAAACACAGAATAAAGAATATAATGTATACTTTAATTTTGTAGATCCTAGCGTATTAAGTAGCAAAATTAAAATAAATTTATTTAATAAAAATAATTTCTATCAAATAGAAGAGGTAAAATATTATGCTAAAGAGCTTATAATAAGAGAAGGTAATACATCATTAATTCAAATTGATTCAATTAACTTATTAATACAATATCCTAATCTCAAAAAAACTGATTTAACTTTCACCTTAAATAAAGCTAAGGTAAACAGGGATTACAATATATTTAGAGAATATACTCAGTATATAGATCAAGCTAATGAATGTAGCATTATTGCTAAAATATCATCAGAATTAATGGATAAGAAACAATCTAATAACAAGCCAGAGGAAAAAGATAAATTAAACAATACCAAAGATAAAAATGATTTATTTAATTATCTTATTAAGCAGATGAAAGTAGATGCAGGTTTTTTTACAGTTAATATTCAAGGCTCATATTCGTCTACTAATAATTCTATACATCAAGCTGATTTAGCTGTTAATATACGAAATTACAATAACTTAATAGTTTTTTATATAGATTTAATAAATAACATTATAAAAAATTTAGGTAGATTAGATTATGTTTTAACAAAAACACAAGAAGACTCAATTAAATCTTTTATAAAAGATCTATTTAAACCTATGAATGATAATATAGATATTGATATAATAAGAAAAGAAGAGAAAGATCCCATTACAGTATCTGGTTTTACCCTAGAAGAAATATCTGAAAAAATAAAGCAAACATTGAATAAAGAAAATAAACACCCTAAATCATAAATGACCGTCTTTTATATAGCTAAAACAGTATAAAAGAGTCACGTTATATGTTAAGATAGCCTATAATAT
>CAYLWW010000053.1:0-10765 GCA_964387585.1 uncultured Candidatus Midichloriaceae bacterium | reverse complement strand
TGGCGACACTTTGCAATACTATATTGATAATCAATATATCTCTGTGAGAGAAAGAGCTATCGAAGCAAATAATGATAATGCTATGGATAATGATGTTGAACAAGATGATGGAATACAATATAGTGAGTTATATTTTGAAAATACCTTTATTTTAAATACACCATTAACTATAGATCCTGCACTACAAGGACAGCAAGAAAATTTTCACCGAGAGCCAATAATAATTCGGCCAATAGACAGTACGTTATCTGATTTTTTGAACGGATTCTCTGCTCGTCAAGCACAGCCGGAAGAACAAAATGATAGTAGTAGTTCTGATGAAGCCTCAATTGACTGGATGGATTACTTAGGTTTTTCTTCTTTATAATGCAACACTTAGGTACCTATTGCTAAATATAACCTCTGATAATAAAAACAAAGCTATTGTTAATCATATAATTAATATCATTAACAATAGCTCATTTATTTGACTTAGATATTCAAACTTCTTAAACTCTTTAAGTTTAATTAAAATTATTAGCAAAGCTTATTATGTTGAATTACTTTGGAGATTTATCAAAATATGAATTATACTTACCTATAAAATGGTTCTTAGAGTTGCTGTTAGGTCTATTAATCATATATTTGACTAATAATTTCTTAAAGAAAAAGCTTGTTAATAAATACTCTAAAGTAAGTATAAATTCAAAACTTACTAAAGTAAATTATGACTTAGAACTAATTGAAAAAGGTCATATTTCATCTTTTTGGCATGCTGCTTTCATTGATTCTGTAAGACAGCCGTTAAACGCTCTATTATCCTTAATTTATATTACTTTATTATCTTTAGAAATAGCTAATAATTTTAAGATCGACATAAAGATTATAAATTATACTAAAATCATTGGCGGCACTGTAATAATAATCTGGTTTGCTTTGCGTTTTGTACAAAAATTAGAAAAATACTTAACAAAAACAAGTGAAAAGCCTGATGCTAAAATAACTAAAGCTGGAGCTGATACTGTTGCTAAGTTATTATCTGGCAGTGTAATTGTAATAGGAGGCTTAATTATATTGCAAACACTAGGATTTAGTCTTGGTGCTGTTCTTGCTCTTGGAGGATTAGGTGGTATCGCTATTAGTCTTGCAGCCAAGGACTTTATAGCAGGTTTATTCGGAACTTTTATGTTATATTTCGATAAACCATTTGTTGTAGGTGAATTAGTAAAATTATCTATTGATAAATCGCCTATAGAAGGGATTATAGAAAAAATTGGTTGGCGCACAACTGAGATACGCAATCTGGATAGAAAATTAATCTATATGCCTAACATACAATTTACGGCTATGCCTATAGAAAATATTTCACGAGCTAGTTACCGTAAAATAAAGATAAAATTAGAGCTTATGTATAATGATGTAGGTATTATTCAGGAAATTAATCATAGGCTAAAAAATGATTTACAAGATATGTTAGCAATTAGTATATTTGGTAGTATAAAATTGCCAGATAATCACGAATTAAAAGATAAGAAAATAGATGAATTTGAGGTGAGCTGGGAATGGAACAGCTTAAGTAAAAGTATTGCTAAAATTGATTTTTCACTATTCATTTTAAATGCAATTTCTAATAGTAAATTTGATGAAATTAAAAAGAATTCTATTTTTACAATAGAAAAGGTGATTAAAGAATATAATCACTGGTTTAATGTTGATATTATAACATAACTCTTCTTTTTTTAAGTGAATAACAACTATTACTGGCGCTTAGCTTTAGATCTTACTTAAGATGTCTATAATAACCATTCACAGAATGTATCAGAATATATTTCTTAAATATCAATAAGTTGTTAGTGACGATAAATAAAAAGCAAATATTGTATATTTTGTTCTGGCAATTTTAACTAATTTGCTTAGTTTAAGAGGCCCAACTGCGATATTATATTGCATTTATAAGAAGTTATTTTAAAAAGCATAAGTTGCGAAAAAATTAAATAATTTGATTTTTAACTTATCATTATAAGTAGCATAATCATAGCATTATATATTTTATATAATAATCCTTAAGTTTATTAAAACTAAACTTATTAAAAAGTTAGAGAATGAAAAAAAACTACTTCAATAATTATCTTAGCCTATTGTGCTTAGGTCTAAGTAGTGGTATCAATTATGGAACCTTAGGCAGCACTATAACGTTGTATTTATATGATTATAAGATAAGTCTAATAATACTAGGCTTATTATCTTTAAGAACTCTTCCATATTCTTTTAAAGCTATATCTGCACCAATAATAGATATATTGCATATAAAGATTTTTCCTTTAAATTTTGGGCAAAGAAAAAGTTGGTTGATATTGATGCATATAGGATTAATATTCTCTTATATTGGTATAGGGAGTGTTAGTTTACCTGAGCACGTCTATATAATGTGCTTTTTAGCATTTTTTACTACTATATTAGCATCAATTTTTGATAATACTTTAGAAGCATATAGGATAGAGGTTTTTAATGAAGAAGATCTTAGTTATGCTAGTGCTTTTTTATCTTTTGCATTTCGTTTAGGTTTATTTCTTTCTAGTAGCATATATTTATTAACTTCTTCTATCACTTCTGGAAAATATTCGTTCTATATATTTGCTGCAATTACAGCTCTTATATCCATAATTTTAGTATTTTTTTCTAAAGAAGGAAAAAAAATAAACACTAATATAGCTCTAAAATTTAGCACTATAAAGCAAGAATATAAAAACGCCTTTTATTCTTTTTTTTATAAGAGAAATATTTTATTAGTATTAATGATTTCTGCATTTTTTAAGGTTAGTGATAGCTTTCTTGATGCCTTACTTATACCCTTTTTACAAGAAGTGGGATTTAGTAAACAAGAAATAGTTGGTTTTAACCAAACTTTGGTATTTGCTGCTTATATTCTCGGTACTATGATAGGGGGATATATTTTAAGCAAGAAATATAACAAAATAAAGACTTTGATAGTAATAGAATTTCTTGCAGCTATATCAAATTTAGGCTTTTTTGTTTTTCTTTATACTCAAAATAAATTTTTATTATCTATCATTTCGTTTTTTGAAAGCTTCTGTTCAAGCTTAGCTAATATTTCTATCATGACTTTTTTATGCTTATTTTGCAAGAGAAGTAAAACTGTATATATCGCAACTTTTTATAGCATATTAGGATCTATTTCTTTACTAAGTCGTAATATATTTTGCTCTTTATCAGGCATCATAGCAGTTTATGGGGGGTGGAAGTTTTATTTCATAATTTCTACCTTATTTTCTATTCCTTCTATAATTTGCTGCATAATTTTATTAAGGAAATCTGATTTTGATAAAAATTAAATAAAAATATGGATTGCACTAAGCATAACTTTTTCTGGTTATTTTAAAAATTTTTAATAAATTACATAGCTGTTTGCTACGTTATAGTTGTTTTTGATCTTATGTGTATCTCTAAGTCTCAAAGGTATATCTTTCTGATAAATAAAGATTAATTCTATTGTTAGTTTTATTTAGCTATGATTTATATACTTAATTTCTCTCTAGCACATCTTAATCCTATATTAGATATGGTACTATTTCACTCTTTGAAACAAGTAATTAAAGTTATAGATGAAAGAAATAGATAATTAGTAAGTTTATATTTTATTAACATATATTAACATAAAAACAAAAGTTTTTCTTATTTTAATGAAATTTTTGCGTGCATTTATTACATGTCTAAGTTATAACTATCACTGTTGGGAAGGTTTTATTAATCATAATTATGAGCAAGAAAAAAATTTTATTTATTCATCCTGTAGATAGTTACGTAGGTAAGAAATTAAGAGAGCGTAGATTAGCTCTAAGAATAAGCCAGGATCAACTGGCAAGTTACGTACGTTTAACTTTTCAACAGATACAAAAGTATGAGAAAGGTTTGAACCGCATTAGCTGTAGTAAGTTATATGATTTTTCTCGTTTTTTAAAAACAGATATAGGTTACTTTTTTCAGGGTTTATCAGAAGAGAATCTTAATTATCAAGGTTCAAACGTCTTATTTGATAGCGCTGAAGGTGAGTATATAGCTGAAGGTTCTGTTAAAGAAAGTGCAATTAACTTTAGTAATGATATTGATGTTCTTATTAGCGCATTTTCTAGTATAAAAAGTAATGAAGTTAGGCAAAGTGTTATCAGTTTGGTAAAATCTCTAAGTAATAGAAACAATTAAGTTTTGATTAAGCTAGTTTTCTACTATTTTCTTAATTATTTTAAGTTTATTTAGAGATTAGCTTTTTTCTTGCCATAATTATTTTGTTGGCTAGATACTCTGATCCACCTTTATCTGGATGATTTAATGATATTAAACGCTTAAATGCTTGCGTTATTTCGTTGTTTGATGCTTCAGGCTTTACTCCTAGTATTTGTCTAGCCTCTTCTACAGACATATCATTGGGATTTTTTATATTATAGCTATTCTGGGAGTTATTGTCGTTGCTATAATGATATTTTTCCTTGTATAATTGATTTATAATTTGACTTAAATTTAGCAGTAATATAGTTAATAAATTTAAAGGTTTTTTACCATTATAATTTTTATTAGTGTAATTATACCTTGTTTTATTTAATAACTTTTTAAATAAATTAAATGAGTAATATATAATAATAATAATGATTATTAAGTTTAACATTAATTATATAATTATGTAGTTTAAGAAAGCTCTTATAGTTGTTATAAAGGTTCTGTTGAAATTTTTATTTGCTAAAAAATTAATTAGCTTATATTTTTATATATAGCAAACACATAAAAATGCTTTATTAGTTAATGTATATTTGATTTATCGATATCGAAAACTATTATAGGTTTTATTATACAGTAAAAAATGAAAGATTTCATCTTTTACTCATTAGTATTTAAAGCTTAATGCGCTGCAGTATACTAATGAGTAATTTTGGAGTGATACGAAATTATTGAGGTTTAATTAATTAAAATTTATGAGTGATATAAGTAATACTGCAATGACACCAATAAAAGAGGCGTTATTAGCTTCGAAAGCAATGCTTAGATATGTATTGATTTTTGGTTGTATATTAAATCTTTTGATGTTAACTACTCCCATTTATTCTATGCAGGTTTTGGATAGAGTTCTTTCAAGTGGTAATACTAGTACTTTGTTAATGCTTACTTTAATTATAATGTTAGCATTAGTATTAATGGGATTTATTCAAGGAGCACGTTCTTTTGCTATGAATCGTATGGGAGTATGGTTTGAAAAGCGTCTATCTGAGGTAGTATTTTCTAATTCTATACGAGCCTCTATTGAGACTAAATCTAATGCTAATAGCCAGCAATTAAGAGATTTGCAAACTATCAAAACCTATCTTACTAGTCCAGGCTTAATTGCTATAATGGATACTCCTTGGGCTATAATTTTTATTATAGTTTTGTTTATATTGCATACTTGGATCGGTTGTTTAGCCCTTATAGGCGGTGCATTGCTAGTATTTGTTGGTTTTATAGCTGATAGTTCTACTAAAAAACTATTAGAGACTAATAATGACAATTTTATACGCAGTATGAGGCAAGTAGATCAAGCTATGCGTAATGCTGAAGTGATACAGGTTATGGGCTTCATGGGGAATGTGATTAATTCATGGCAAAAAATCAACAACAAAGTACAAAATATGCAGTCGTTGACAACTGAAAGGCAAGCTGTGTTTGGTGAAGTAATTAAGTTAATTAGAACTGTTCTTCAAATTGCTGTAACTGGTTTGGGTGCTTATTTAGTTCTTCTTGATCAATTTTCATCTGGTGCGATTATCGCTAGCTCATCGTTAGTTGGTCGTGCGCTGGCACCTTTCGAAGTAGCTATATCTTCTTGGAAGGGTTATATAAATTGTAAAAAAGCTTATCAACGTTTAAATTCTTCTTTTGTTAAGAATGCTGATGAAGATAATCGTATGTCATTACCAGCTCCTAATGGTAAATTAGAGATAGAAAATATTTATTTTGCTCCTTTAGGTACTCAGAAACATTTAATAAAAGGGGTTAGTTTTAGTATAGAGCCGGGTGAAAGCTTAGCTATTATAGGGCCTAGTGGGTCAGGAAAAACAACTTTAACTAAATTAATTGTGGGCGCTCTAACTCCAAATATTGGATCTATACGTATAGATAGTGCCAGTTTACAAGATTGGAATAAGCAGGAACTAGGGAAATATATTGGTTATCTACCTCAAGATGTAGAGTTATTTGGTGGAAGTATAAAAGAAAATATAGCTAGGATGGATCCTGATGTTGATCCAGAAGAAGTTATAGTAGCCGCTCAATTAACTGGGGTTCATGAGATAATACTGCAGTTACCTAAAGCGTATGATTCTGAGATTGGTATAGATGGTACTACCTTGTCTGGAGGGCAGCGTCAAAGGATTGGTTTGGCTAGGGCATTTTTTGGTGATCCAAAAATTATTGTGTTAGATGAGCCTAATTCCAGTTTAGATTCTCAAGGTGAAGCAGCATTATCAACAGCAATTGAAGTAGCTAAAGAAAAATTGATTACTACTGTAATAGTTTCGCATAGGCCCGCTATATTGAATTTAGCTGATAAAATTTTAGTAATGAGGGATGGTATTGCTGTGGCTTTCGGTCCAAGAAAAGAGGTTTTAGAGCACCTTAATAAAGCTAGCGCTAACCAAGGTTCTATACATTAAAAATTTTAAAATTTATTCTATTCTCTTATAGAATAATCTTTTAAGTATATATTGTACAATTTAAATTTTATTTAGGGTATTTACCTTAATGCTTTACTATGAGTTATAGGTATGAGTGAAAAAAGTAAAACAAAAAAGAATTTAGCAGAGTTGAAAGATTTTTTTCGTAACGTTCGCTATTTTCTCTTTGCTGATAGTTTAGAAGAAGCCAAATATAGAGTGAAAGTAGAAAAAGAGTTGAAAAATCAAATCAAGCCTGCTGTTCGTTTTGGTCTTGTTATAATATTAATTTGTGTGTTTATATTTGGAATTTGGGGTGGCACAGCTCCACTTGATAGTGCTTCTATAGCGAGTGGTTTTATTACTTTAAGTGGTAACCGTAAGACTATTCAGCATTTTGAGGGTGGGGTTATAGAGAAAATATTGGTTAAAGAAGGTGATAGAGTAAAAGAAGGTCAAGAATTGGTTATTCTTAATCCAACTCATCCTCGTTCAGAATTGCATTCAATACTTTCCTATCTAAGGGCAGCTACAGCTTTAGAGAAACGCTTAATAGCTGAAAGTCAGGAGCAAGATTCTATAGATTTTAGCAGTAATTTTTTGGACCCTTCAATACCTGAAGTACAAACTTTGATACGAAATCAGCAATCATTGTTTGAGTCAAAGAACAAGGCTTTTCATGCTTCTATAAATGTTTTAAAGCAAAGAATTTTACAAAGTCAAGAAAGCATAAAAGGTTTCCAAGCTCAACTTAGATCAAATCAAGAAAGAAGAAAGCTTAATGAGCAACAGTTACAAAGCATACAAGCTCTATTTGATAAAGGATTAGCTACTAAAACAAGTTTATTAGATTTTCAGCGCATCAAACAGGAGCTTGAAGGTCAAAATGGTGAAATTGCATCTAAAATTTCTGAGGCTAAAGAAGTTATAATTGGTTCGGAGTCTCAAATTCTAAATACAATACAAGAACATAAATCAAAGATATCAGAAGAATATAAATCAAATCATGAGCGCTTATTAGATTATGAAGAAAAATATAATAGGTGGAAAGATGTATTAGAAAGAACTATTATTAGAGCCCCTAATTCAGGGATAATAACTAGCTTATCTTATCATACTGTAGGAGGGATAGTTGGGCCAGGTAGCAAAATTATGGATATAGTGCCTGAAGATGATGAGCTTATAGCAGAAGTAAGAGTATTACCTCAAGATATTGATAGTATAAGGGTTGGTACTATTGCTAAAGTTCAGCTTAATGCTTATAAGCAGCGTTTGGTTCCAAGAATCTCTGGTGAAGTTATTTATGTTTCAGCTGATAAAGTAGTTAATGAACGGGTAGCTAGCCCTGGTGAGCCACCTCAATACTATGTAGCTAAGATTAAAATTGATCCTGAATCTATAAACAGTCTTAGTGTAAAGGTAGAGCTGCAACCAGGAATGCCAGTTACTGCCTTTTTAGTCAAGGGAACTCGTACTTTCCTACAGTATTTGATCTCTCCTATTACTGATAGTTTTCATAAAGCGTTTAAGGAGGCTTAAACTTTTTAAATATAGAGGATATATCGTTAGAATAACTAAGTTTGCCTAATGATATATCTTTTAATTAGGTATCAATGTAATTTTTGATTATATATTTAAGTTTATTTTTGTGCCCTTTGAAATATATGCTAAAATTGACAATAATCTTGGTTGGATAATTTATATAATACAAGGTAGCGTGACAACGCTGAAGTATTCTATTATATCTGTAGTGTTGGGGTTATTATTAGGATCTATTATAGCTTTTCTAAATTACTATAGTGAAGGGTTGCCGCGTTTTTTCATTAGATTTTATCTATCTTTAATAAGGGGTACGCCTTTATTACTTCAGCTTATTATCTGTTATTTTTTATTGCCTAAGTTATTAGGTATAAAATTGTCTATATTTGTAGCATCTTTATTAGCGCTATCAATCAATTCTAGTGCTTATATTGCAGAGATAATACGTTCTGGTATAAATTCTATTGATTCAGGTCAATTTGAAGCCGCTAAAGCCCTATCTATACCTAAACATCTTATGATGAAAGATATAATATTACCTCAAGCTTTAAGAAATATTTTGCCTGCATTAGTCAATGAAGTGATTAATATGGTAAAAGAGTCAGCAATAATTGGTATTATTGGTGAGACCGATATACTGAGGCGTGCGCAATTAGTAGCTGCTGAAAAGTATGACTATTTAGCTCCATTATTAGTTGCAGCTGCAATATACTATATTTTAGTTACTATCTTAACTTTTATTGCTAAATTCATAGAAAAACGTATAAATTATACTACCAAATCTCAATGAAAAAATTTTAATGATAGAAGTAAAAGATTTAGTTAAGACTTATAAAGATCGTTCTATCTTAGACGGAATATCTTTTTCTATATCAAAAGGGGAGATTTTAGCTATAATAGGTCCTTCTGGTGGAGGAAAATCTACTATATTGCGTTGCATAAACGGTTTAGAGTTATATGATAGTGGCGTAATAGAAGTTAAAGTAAAAGATAAATCTAAGATTTCGATGGTTTTTCAGCATTTTAATCTTTTCCACAATATGACTATAATGGAAAATTTATGTTATGCTCCAATGAAAGTTTTAAAGATGAGTTATGAAGAAGCTGTACTAAATTCCAATCTATTATTGGGGAAAGTAGGCTTAGGAGAGTATGCTGATTATTATCCTCATCTTTTATCGGGAGGTAGTAAGCAAAGAGCTGCTATAGCTAGGGCACTCTGTATGCAACCAGAAGTAATTTTATTTGATGAGCCAACTTCAGCATTAGATCCTGAGAATGTTAAGGAAGTTTTAGAGGTTATTAAAGGCTTAGCTAATACAGGCATTACTATGATAATAGTAACCCATGAAATGAGGTTTGCTGCTAACGTAGCAGATAATATTTTATTTGTGGAAAAGGGGAAATCTATAGAGCAAACTTCTGCAGTAGAGTTTTTTGATAAGCCTAAGACTGATCGTGCAAAAGATTTTTTGATGCAATTATGTATATAATAAATTTTTCAAATAAATGTTAATATTATCTTTTGATGCTTGTTGTGGAGCTTGTTCTGCATCTGTGGCTGGTAAAAAGCTTTATGATAATAAAGCTAACGATGTGATTGATGAAAATAACGAGATATTATCTTATGAAGAAGAGAAGGAAGAGCATAAGCAAGCTGAAAAGTTAATTAATATTATTGAAAAAACTTTATATAAAGCTTGTTGTAACTATGATGATGTGAGTTATTTAGCTGTTACTATCGGTCCTGGTAGTTTTACAGGAATAAGAATAGGTTTATCAGCTGCATATGGAATTAGTTTATCTACGGGAATACCAATAATTCCAGTAAATACTATTGATGCTGTATTAAATCAAGCTATTGTGAGATTAAATAATAGAAGTGATATAGTTATTAATAATAAATATCGAATTTTGATAGCATTAAATGCTGGGCGGCAAAATTATTATGTGCAGGAATTTTTTTATATAAAACAAAAAATAAATGGACAAAATAACTATAAATTAATAACTTTAAATGACATTGCTTTGTTTTCTGAAAAACAGTTACAGATTGCTATAGAAGATAACTCAAATTTATTAGCATTCGGCAATGTAGCTCATAATCTTATTGTTAACATTACTCCTAATGCTATTGGTGTTGCTAGATCTGCAATTAAATTAATTAATAGTGAGGATAATTTAGCTAATATTTTAACTAATAATCAAAGAGAACATTTAAAGCCATTGTATATTAGAGAGCCTGATATAGGATGAGAAGGTTTATATTGTCAAACTTAGGTAAGTTAGCTTGTGCTCATATTATAGCTAAAGTGTTGTAAAAAAGCAGAAACTTTGGAAGTAATAGGTGGTTAAAGAAAAATAAAAAATAATGACCTATCCAATACAATTTCGAAAGAAAATAATGAAGCTACATGGAAGCGGCATGAAATACGAAGAAATAGCAGAAAAATATTTGGTTTGACTCATAACACTAAGTAGGTGGAAAAAGGAGATATAGCTAAAGCAGCATAAAAGAGTCATGGTAGGTAGGTATTAAAGATTTCATC
>CAYLWW010000052.1:0-10771 GCA_964387585.1 uncultured Candidatus Midichloriaceae bacterium | reverse complement strand
CAAAATATATAAGAAATATATTTTAATGTCACTAACTATATGTTATAAGCTATATTTTTCTGGCAACTGTTAAATTCTCCTTGCTATATCTGTGTAGAGAAATATGGATAGGCGAAAAGAAGGCAAAGAGTTTATGGATTTATTTCTGGGAATCGCTATGCTAGAATTTTATAGCTGAGTTAGAGACATGTATTGTGATAAAATCATCGCATCTACGTGCTATAAAAGCTCTTGTGATATAAATTTTTGGGAGATTTTTTTTTGTGAGAGCTTGCTTTTAAAAGCCCCGACTGTTTTGATTATGGACAATGCCGTCTTCCATAAATCTGAAAAAACTAAAAAACTTATAAAAATGCAAAATATAAGTTATCATTTTTGCCACCATATTCTCTAGAATTAAACCTAATTGAGAAATTTTGAGCTAATATAAAAAATTAGTCACTAAAATATTAGAAGATACGCTGCTTTATCTAACGCTATTGATGCTATTTTCGATGTAGAACTAAATTCTATTTGAGACTATAAATGTATGGAGAGAAAACTTGTAGGCCAAGTACTTCACTCAAATGCTAGAACAACGAAGGCAATCCGTAGAAGAGACATGTCATTGTAAATAGAGTATAATAAAATAGAAAGAAGATAAAATACAGGAAATCTGCCAACGATTTCGAAAAAGATCAAATCCATATGGCTTTCTGAATCTGAAGAAAAAGCGACAAAGTATAGCAATTATTAATAAAGAGGAGTTGTATCTGGTTTAATGTTAAAAACCAGATACAAAAGATAGCTTCCGATTTTTGAACTTCTTCTGATGCTTTTATATGATTTATGCTATAAAATTGGCCAGCTCTTAATTCGAGGCTTTAGCAGCTTTAAGAAATCTTTGAATAACTTTTGTTGGCTGAGCTCCAACGCCTAACCAATACTGAATCCTTTCTTGATTTAATAATATTCTGTTTTCTGCACTTTTTGGAAGCAGTGGATTATAGCTACCCAACCTTTCTATTGCTCTGCCATCACGAGGGAATCTAGAATCTGCAGCTACAATCCGATAATAAGGCTTTTTCTTTGTTCCGCCTCTAGCTAGTCTAATTTTTACCGCCATATAACTTTAGTAATGCTTTTAGTTTTATTTACTTTAATTTTAATTAACTATAAAAATGAATTTTAATAATTAATAGTCATTAAGACTCAGCCATTTTAAAGCATAATCACTTTTTTGTCAAAGGCCTTTATTTATTTTAGGTTAATTTATAGCAATAAAGTATTGCCTAAAGTCAATAAAAGCAGATTTTTACTTTATTGTTTTATACTAAATTAACCTTCCCACCATATTTCTGTTATAATTGTAATCGAACAAATTTAAAACTCTTTCTTATCTATTTATTAATTAAAATCGCTAATAATGCAGACTTATATTGCTTTTATGTTATGATTAAAACTAAACTCATTAATAGCTAATATATGTAATATAAAATATTACTCAGCAAATATTTAGCTTATTTTCATTTATTTTTTTATTTATTCACTTATTATACTAACACCACTAATAACTATCATAACCAAAATATTAATTTAACTCATTAAAAAATAATAGATGTCTATAATTACCAGATTTGCTCCTTCACCTACAGGATTTTTACATATAGGCAGTGCTCGTACTGCGTTATTTAATTGGTTATATACTAAAAAACGACTTGGTAAATTTTACTTACGCATAGAAGATACCGATAAAGTTAGGTCAACACCAGAAGCTATAAAAACGATAATAGAGAGTCTTAAGTGGCTAGGTTTAAACTGGGATGGCGAAATAGTTTTTCAATCTCATAGACAAAGTAGGCATAAAGAAATAGCTGAAAAATTAGTTAGCTTAGGTCAGGCATATTATTGCTATTTGACTCCTGAGCAAATAGCTGAAGAAAGACGAAAAAGTCCATATAGTAAGCTCATCAGCCCTTGGCGTGATAAAAGCAGCAGACCTAACTTATCACCAAATGTCAATCCGGTAATAAGATTACGCAGTATTGATAGTGGTTCTTTAACTATACATGATACTGTGCAAGGGAATGTCCAAGTAAATAACGAGCAATTAGATGATATGATCTTATTGCGTTCAGATGGGACACCTACTTATATGTTAGCAGTTGTAGTAGATGATTATGATATGGGTGTGAATTATATTATTAGAGGCGATGACCACTTAACTAATACTTTCAGACAAATCCAAATTTATAATGCTATGGGATGGGAATTACCTAATTATGCTCATATTCCACTTATACACGGTGAAGATGGAGCAAAATTATCAAAAAGACATGGAGCCTTAGGAGTTCAGCATTATAGAGAGATGGGCTATTTACCAGAAACTCTTTGTAATTACCTATTACGTTTAGGATGGGGGTATGGAAATAAAGAAATATTATCAATAAACGAAGCAATTGAGATATTTGATGTGAGTGATATAGGGAAATCACCAGCCAGATTTGACATGAATAAAATTAATTCACTAAATGCTCATTATATTAGTATGCAAAATGATGAAAAATTACTGGGATATGTTACTTTGTTATTAGGCTTGCAAGATAACTTAAAAATGCAAGAAAAGCTTATGTTAGCTATGCCTCAACTCAAAGTAAGAGCAAATACCTTACTAAATCTAGCTGCAAATGCTAAAATTTATGTAACTCCTCAAGTTCCTATGGATAAAAAATCAGAAGAGGTGCTAGCAAATAGCAAAAATAGAGAATTCTTAAGATTTATAGTAGATAAGATGAGTAATATAGCAGCTGAAGATTGGAATTTAGAAAATATAAAAAACACTGCTGAATTAATAGCGAAAGAACTTAATATCGAACCAATTCTAATAATACAAATTTTGCGTGCCGGCGTTATAGGAACTTTTAACTCTCCTGGAATATATGAAGTTTTATCAATAATAGGTCGAGATGAAACAATCAAAAGAATAAACGAAAAATTAGAATCTAATCTGCAGATTTAAGAGAGATAATTACTGAGTATACTTTTGATACTTCAACATTTGCGTTGTCAAATTTCAGCCCTTCGCTGAAGCTCACCGCTCATTTTAACTGTTGAAGTCTCCTTGGTATACGTTTTAATAAATCTGATCGAAAAAATTGAGTATGTTGCTCATGTCCGACTCTTGTATGCTTCACCCCTTAGCCATTTATTTTTGAAAATATATTGATTTGCCTTAATAGCATAGATTTAGTAGTGTTTCTTTGGAGAGTTCGTTTTTTTCTTTTTCATTAAAGCTTTGCTTTATTTCTCCATTTTTAAGCGCTATAATTTTATTACCATATTTTAAAGCATAATCTAAGCTGTGCGTAGTCATCAAGCAAGTTATATTATGTTGTTTTATTTTGTTAATAGTGAGTTCCATTATTTTATCTGAAGTCCTAGGATCTAATGCGCTTGTGTGCTCATCTAACAGGAGTATTTTTTTTGAATGGAATAAATTAAGAGCTAAAGTTAATGTTTGTTTTTCTCCTCCGGATAATGTATTAACTTTTTGCTCAGCTAGTTTTACTAAACGAGAGTTATGACTTGCTAAGAAGTCGAGAAAATTTGTGAATTTTCTTTTTCTTACTTCACTTTCACAATCTTTTTGATTTAGCTTCTTATTGAAAGCATAATGATATATGAGGAAATTTTCTTTTATAGTTAGAGCGTTGAAGAGATTTGAATTAATGTCTTGGGTGATTGTTCCGATATTTTGTGCTATTTGCAATTCTGTGAGCTTATTGATTTTTTTATCATCTAGTTTTATTGAGCCACTGTAGCCATTAATGCTATTATTGATAGCCTTTAGTAATGAGCTTTTACCTGAGCCATTCGCTCCAAGAATGATAATAAAATCTCCTTTCTTTACTTGATAGGATATTTTATTTAAAATAAATTTTTTTTCAGATGATATAAATAACGATAATTGATTGATTTCTAATATATTTTTAGTGGGTGTGGTAAGATTATGCATAATTTTTATATTGCATTTCTATATGTTTGTATTTTTGCGACGAAAGCTGATTAGTAGCAATACTATAATCATACCTGTGAATAATTTTAGATTAGTTGGATTAATATTGATTTTTAGAAGTATATTGATAACCAAGAAATATAAGTATGCTCCTAATATGCATGATAGTAGCTCTATTACTGGGTGATATTTATCTTTTAGGGGTGTAAAGCTTATTATTCTTAAAGTAATTTGTTGGCCTATTATTAAAGCTCCTATTCCTGTTATAGCCATGCCAAATCCCATGTTAACGTCAGCATATCCATAAATTTGAGCTGAAATAGAGCCGCTAAGTGCTGCTAAACTATTTGCTATTACCAGGCCTATAGTTCTGTATTTTTCACTATTTACTCCTAATTTTTGTAATAAAGCTGGGTTTTCACCTAATGCTCTTAATTTTAGTCCGTAAGAACTGATTAATAAATAATATATAAATAAGGTAACTATAATTGCTATTAACAGTGCGCTTATCATAGTCGGGTTATTAACAAATAGTGATAAGCTGCTGACTATAGTATTGCTATCAAATAGATTGATGTTTGGTTTTCCTAAGATATTTAAGTTGACGCTATACAACATGTATACCATTAGTATTCCTGCTATAAGGTCATTAATGCGGTTGCGGTACTGCAAGCAGCTTACAGCTATTCCGGATATCATACCCCCTATAGAAGCTACTATTATTGCTATGCTAAAATGATAGCCTTCTGTCAGTAATCTCGCTATTATTGACGCTCCTATTACAAAACTTGCTTCTACTGTAATATCAGTGAGTTTTAATACTATAAAGCTAATGTATAAACCCAGAATAAATGGTAGAAATAATAAAGATTGTTCTAAGCTGTTTAGTATTATGTTATCCATTTATTTGATGTGAATTATAAAATAGTATCTTTATTACTATCGATAGTTACTAAGTGAAGTTTCATTTGATCACTTATATTTTTTAAAAACTCTTTAGTAAATTTTTTGCTATTAGTGTTATAAAAAATTTTTACGTTAGAGAGTTTAGAATTTTTTATTTCTGATATTTTATTTCCTTTGATTATTATATCTGCCAATATTTCAGCACCTTTTTTTCCTATATCTATTTCGTTTACTCCTATACCTAATTCAGCTCCAGCTACTACTGATCCTTCATCTGAACTTATAATTGGTATAGAATATGGTATGATTTTTTTAAGATATGGAATGGCACTAACTATAGTATGATCCTTGAGAATTAGCACTACCTCTGAGTCATTATCTAGGCCTTTAATATTAGTGTTTAATTCCATAATAGAATTAGCTAAGATTTCTTTAAGTTCTATATTATTAGTTTTGGCTATTTTTTTTAACTTTTGAAAAGTATTGAAAATTCTATCATCATTACTGCGTATTAGTGTGATTTTTTTAATTCCTGGAATGACTTGTTGTATAAAGTTTATAGTTAAATTGGGGTCTATTTCATCGGAGATAAAGGTGGCGTTTTTATTAGGTAGTTTTAATCGATCTCCTTCGCTAAAAGTGCTTACAGCTAGTCCTATTAGTGATTTTTCTTTTAGAGAAGGTAGCGCTGATTGAGTGATGGTTGACCCAACTGTTACTACTATATTATAACGATCATTATTTTTTATTTGTAAAATAATAGAGTGTAATATTTGCGGATTGCCTAGTGCATTGAAAATTTTTATATTCAGCTTTTTATTGGATAGTAGTTCTTCAGATTTTTCCTTAAATCCTTTTATAATTTCATTCATAGATTGATGCTCTAATGGTATTATTAGGGCGATATCTATTTCTTGCTCAGCAAATGAATGAAATGGTTGATGATTATATGATAGCGTTAAGAATAATATTATTAATGCTATACGCTTTAGTAGATTAAACATGATTAGATTAACTATTTTATTATTTTAGAAAAATTTAGATGTTGATTTACTTTGCTATTGATCTTCTACTTATCTTAATTGTTTTAATTTGTTATAAAAGTTATTGCTATGTATATAGCCTGTATGCTTGCTGCAGCTAGTAATGCTGCTAAAATATCGTCTAAGATTACCCCAAAAGCGTTTTTCATTTTTTTTTCTAACCATCTTATTCCTAATGGTTTAGTGATATCAAATAGACGAAAAGTAATGAATGCTAATAAAAACATTAAATTTGTTTTGGATATATTAAATTCATTCAAAGTGATTGGTAATTGATTTGCTATTTTTGGCAATACATTGATTGATAATGTTATGGTGAGTAATTGACCTATTACTTCATCAATGACTATCGATTTATGATCTATAGGAACTATTTTATGGTACTTATGAATGCTCCATGTCCCAATAATTGTTAGTACTATAACTGAGGCATAAAGAAAATATAATAGCGAAGGTATGTTATTAGACAGGTTAATTAATAAGTAGTAAATTGGGTATGCTGCTAAAGAGCCAAAAGTCCCTGGCATGATAGGTATTTTACCTACTAAGAACCAGGTTGATATAATTGAACTAATAGTGAAATTTTTATTAAACTTCATTTTATATAATAGGAAAGTAAGATTTTTTTGATTCTTTTTAATTATTATTAAGCATCAGGTTTACTATGTAAGGGGGTATTGATACGAAGTCAACACCAAGCTTACTGACTTCTATTAACTCTATTGGTTTGCTTATTGAAGTTACTATTAATTCGCTATAAATTTCTGGGTAATTTTGCCAAATTTCACAGCATTGCCTAATTAGGCGAGTATTGCTTGAATCAACTTTACCAACACTTTTTATTGCTAATGATATGTAATTAGATCCGGCTTTAGAACAAAGTAACGCTTGATGAATTGAACTGCATAATAAATTTGTTTGAATATTGAGTTCTTGTAGTTTTACGCAAGCCTTTAAAGTTTCTTCTGTAGTGGGTAACTTCAATATTATATTGTTTGATATCTTATTTAAAGCTTTTGCTTTTGTTATTATATCCTGTTCGATACTTTCTGATATCGGTAGATGTATTGGTAAATTTAATGAGTGAATTATATTATGTATTTGTTCATTGTTTGTGGTTGTGTAATCGCTACTATCTATATTAATTCCATCTATGAAATTTATACTTTTTAGTTGCTTTATAATATCTATGTTTAGGCTTTCTACTAGGATTTGCATGTTTTCTTTTAAAAATTTTAAAAGTAATTATTCAAGCATTTTGTAATAGTATTTTATTTAACTTGCCAGTAAAAAGTTTTAGACTTTCCGTTTATAATTAAAATATAAAAATAAAGTTTGAAAATTTTATTAATAAACTGATTGCGTTTTGCTTGATTATTATGTATACAAGCTACTATAGTAATTAAATTTTTGCTAGTAAATAACTAGCGGGTGTAGCTCAGGGGTAGAGCACAACCTTGCCAAGGTTGGGGCCGAGGGTTCGAATCCCTTCTCCCGCTCCAGTATAATATGGGGGCATAGCTCAGTTGGTAGAGCATCTGCTTTGCAAGCAGAGGGTCATCGGTTCGAGTCCGTTTGCCTCCACCATATATCTTCTCTTCAGTTTTATTATTTTTTTTATCTTAGTATGTCATTTAGCGAGCGGTTGCAAAAAATTATTGACCGATATAATCATGTTAATGCAAAAATGCTTCAGCTTGATTCCTTTTCTATTGCCGAATTGACCAAATTTGCTAAAGAACAAGCTGATCTAAGGGAGATAGCTGAGTCAGCTATTGAGTATAATCGATTATTAGAAAAGTTAAGAGAATTAGATTCTTTTTTGTCTGATTCCAGTTTTGAACCAGAATTCAAAGAAATGGCCCTGTCTGAAAAATCTGAGCTTGCGGCAAAAGCTGAAGAGATGATAGAAAATTTAAAAGTGCTTTTGCTACCTAAAGATGAAGACGATGAGAAGGATGTGATACTTGAGATCAGAGCGGGTACAGGTGGTGAGGAAGCGGCATTGTTTGCTGCAGCTTTGTTTAGGATGTATCGTAGATATGCTGAAAAAAAAGGATGGCGTTTCGAAATTTTATCTCTTAGCTCTACTGGATTAGATGGATGTAAGGAAGCTACTGCTAGTATTAGTGGTAAGGGAGTATTTGCAAGACTAAAATTTGAATCAGGAGTTCATAGAGTGCAAAGAGTTCCCGAAACTGAATCTAGCGGTAGGATTCATACTTCTGCCTCTACTGTAGCGGTTCTACCTGAGGCGGCCGAATTAGATGTGCAAATAGAAGAAAAAGATCTTAAAATAGATGTTTATAGAGCTAGCGGTGCAGGCGGTCAACATGTAAACACTACTGATAGTGCTGTGCGTATTACTCATATACCTAGCGGAATAGTTGTATGTCAACAAGATGAAAAATCTCAGCATAAAAATAAGGCCAAGGCTCTAAAGATTTTGCGTGCTCGTGTATACGAAGTTCAGAGAAATAAGAGAAATGCTGAAATTTCAGCATTGCGCAAAGGGCAAATTGGTAGTGGAGATCGTTCTGAGCGTATACGTACATATAATTATCCTCAGGGAAGGGTTAGTGACCATAGAATAAATTTAACCCTCTATTCTCTTGCTTTGATTATTAATGAAGGAGAATTAGATCCATTGATTAATCCATTGATCTCTGATGATCGGGCGTCAAGGCTTGCGGCCAGCGAAGAATAACTTTTCTTAGATTGCTGTATTATGGGCTATTTTATTCATCATTTAAGTATTGCTAAATAACCAAAGATGAAATATATTATATATAGCGAATAATAAAAAATATAAGCATATAATATACATAATAATTGATAAATTATGGATTACACAAAGTATAATACGGCAAAATTTAGTTCAACATCTTCTTTTGCCTCTAGTTATGATGTTGGGTTGAGATCTTACATGGTTTCTGTTTATAAATACATGGCTCTTGCTTTATTGCTTAGCGGTGTGGTGGCATTAGCTGTTGCTTCTTCTCCTTCATTAGTTATGGCGATTTTTTCTACTCCCTTGTATATAGTAGTTGCTTTCGCTCCAGTAGCTTTGGCTTTTTACATGTCATTTCGCTTTGTGAGTATGAGTGTTCAAAGTGTTAAAATATTTTTCTGGCTATATGCTGCTCTATTAGGAGTGTCTCTGTCGTCTTTACTATTAGTTTATACCGCTGTAAGCATAACTAAGGTTTTCTTTATAACATCTTCTTTATTTGGGGCGATGAGTATATATGGCTATTCTACTAAGAGAGATCTATCTGGTTTTGGTTCTTTCCTGTTTATGGGATTAATTGGAATACTAATAGCTAGTTTAGTAAATATATTTATTCGTAGTAGTGCAATGGATTTTGTTTTATCAATAGTTGGAGTTTTGGTATTTACCGGTCTTACTGCTTATGATACTCAAAGAATTAAGGATATATATTATAGAGTTGCTGGTTCAGGTGAAGCGGAAGAAAAGTTATCAATATACGGAGCTTTTGCTTTATACATAGATTTTGTAAATTTATTTATAATGATGCTAAGATTTTTTGGTGATCGCAGAAGTTCTTGAAAATTTTATCATGCTGTATAATTACAGAATAATCTGAAAAGGGGTTGATGATAGATAAGTCATCAACCCCTTTTTGTTATTTTATGAATTGTTAAAATTAAATTTTGTTAAAGCTAGTAAGGAATAGGTAATTGTTAGTGATTGTTATTAAGGTTCATTGAGTGAGTTTAATATAGCTTTAACCCTTTAAAAAATGAAGTGGTAGCGGTAATTTTCTGTAGGTGAGAACCCATAAATCATGTATGAGTAGATAAAGGGGGTAGTGCGGTGAATTTTTATTTATCAGAGATGGATATATAAATTTTAATACTTTTATGGTTTGAAATGAATTATAATATTTTTTTATATTTGTGATATAAATCAATTGGTTGTTAAATAATTGTTTCTCATTTCATATTTGTGAATGAAATAAAAAATAAAAAATCAAAAAAAAGTGATTGACTAATGCTTGTTTATCTTATATATAATTTATCTATTAGTGCATCACATTAGCACTAAAAAATATTTGAAAAGTAAAATAGGCAAAAAATAAAAACTGCGGTAACTAAGTTTGAAAATTAAGCTTAGTTCTGTAAGCGATTTAATATCAGCGCTAACATGTATAAATATGAAAAGAGCGTTTGGTGGATGCCTTGGCAATAGGAAGCGATGAAGGACGTGATAGACTGCGATAAGCTACGGGGAGGTGTCAATAACCTTTGATCCGTAGATGTCCGAATGGGGGAACCTACCAAGTTATTTGGTGTTTTTGTATGTAATGTGCAAAAAAGCGAACTCAGGAAACTGAAATATCTAAGTACCTGAAGGAAAGGAAATCAATTGAGACTCCGTTAGTAGTGACGAGCGAAACCGGACCAGGCCAGTGTTTTATTTGTATAATAACTAGAATACTTTGGAAAAAGTAGCGATAGAGGGTGATAGCCCCGTATAGGTAAAAAACAGATAAAAACTTGAGTAAAGCGAGACACGTGAAATCTTGTTTGAATATGGGGGGACCACCCTCCAAGCCTAAGTATTACCTATTGACCGATAGTGCACAAGTACTGTGAAGGAAAGGTGAAAAGAACCCCAAAAAGGGGAGTGAAATAGAATCTGAAACCAAATGCTTACAAGCAGTCGGAGCACTCTGTTTATGTAAATAAACTGTGGTGTGACGGCGTACCTCTTGTATAATGGGTCAGCGAGTTAGTGTATCTGGCAAGGTTAAGCCGATAGGTGTAGCCGTAGCGAAAGCAAGTCTTAATAGGGCGTTTAGTC
>CAYLWW010000051.1:0-10786 GCA_964387585.1 uncultured Candidatus Midichloriaceae bacterium | reverse complement strand
TAACATCCCTTATTTATATCAATTATCCATATTAATGTCAACTGGAATGACTATACCTTCAGCTCCTACAGTATAAAAGTATCATAATAACTATTTGTTATGATACTTTTATACTGTGTTTCTTTAAACTTCGCTTAATTTAAAAAATTAAACACTATTAAATAACTTGTTGAAATAATTGTTAATTGTCAATATAAGTAAACGACGTTTATTTAACAAGAAATCAACAATAACTTAAATGAGTTATAATTTAGATAGCATTGATTATTATGATATTAATAGTCAAACTTTATTTAATCAATTAATCCATAGTGTCAATCAGGAATTAAATAATTTAATAGATAAAGTAAATGGTAATCAAGCAATTGGTGATAATGATTGGCATTTACTTAATGTTTTTGTTATTCAGTCTACAGAAGCCAAGGTTAGAGAATTGGCGTTTCAAATAATATCGTCTGCGTCAAATACTACGCCATTGAAGCTCAGTACAATGCATTTACTAGAACGCTATATAGATGATAGCAGTTTTAGCAAATATGCATTGAATGCTATGGTAAATTCTGCTGTATCCCATAACCAAAATTTATTACTTTCAACTGTTGAAAAAATAAGTGCTATTACTAGCAAATATCATATAGATGAAAATACTAAGGTTAAATCTTTATCTGCTTTATCAAAACAAATTGAACGAACTTCAGTAATTAGCCCTACTATACTACGTAATATGGAGGGTTGTTTTTTTGATAATGTTGAAAAAATCAGGAATATTTGTGCTAATACTTTACTTACTATCTCTTCAAAGCACAATCTTCAATCTAGCACTATAGAAACACTAAGTAGAGGTTTAAGTTCTGATATCACTCTAAGTTCTGCCGCCATTATCTTAGCTAAATTAGCTGTAGAGCAAAATAAAACTTTACCTGTTAGCGTAGTTGAAAAGTTAAGCACAATAGTTACTAATACTAAGTTATCTAATGATACTAGGTATAATGCTGCTGTAACTATAAGTCATTTATTAGAGAAAAAACAAATTTCTCCTAATAACCCTACTATACTACGTAATATAGAGGGTTGTTTTTTTGATAATGATGAAAAAATCAGGAATACTTGTGCTAATACTTTACTTACCATCTCTTCAGAGTATAACCCTGATCTTAGTACTATAGAAAGATTAGCTAAAGGGTTAGATTCTGATGTTACTGTAAGTTCTACTGCCCTTATCTTAGCTAAATTAGCTGTAGAGCAAAATAAAACTTTACCTGTTAGCGTAGTTGAAAAGTTAAGCACAATAGTTACTAATACTAAGTTATCTAATGATACTAGGTATAATGCTGCTGTAACTATAAGTCATTTATTAGAGAAAAAACAAATTTCTCCTAATAACCCTACTATACTACGTAATATAGAGGGTTGTTTTTTTGATAATGATGAAAAAATCAGGAATACTTGTGCTAATACTTTACTTACCATCTCTTCAGAGTATAACCCTGATCTTAGTACTATAGAAAGATTAGCTAAAGGGTTAGATTCTGATGTTACTGTAAGTTCTACTGCCCTTATCTTAGCTAAATTAGCTGTAGAGCAAAATAAAACTTTACCTATTAGCGTAGTTGAAAAGTTAAGTAAAATAGTTACTAATACTAAGTTATCTAATGATACTAGGCATAATTCTGCTGTAACTATAAGCCATTTATTAGAGAAAAAACAAATTTATCCTGATAATCCTACTCTACCAGACCATATTGGTTATGATATTAACCAGGGCTTTTTGAAGGGTGATGAAAAAATCAGGAATACTTGTGCTAATATTTTATGGATCATGTCTTTAAAATATAATTTTAAAAATTATAATACGATAAATACATTTGCCGCAGGTTTAGAATCGGATGTTACTGTAAACATTTCTGCCACTTTATTAGCTAAATTAGTTGTAGAGGAAAATAAGACTTTACCTTTGAAGGTAATTGAAAGATTGAGCTTACTATTTTTTCATACTGAGTATCCCCATGACACTAGGTATAATGCTGCTTTAACAATCTCTAATTACCTAAAAAACAACAAGATAGATGATGCTGCTTTATTAAGATTTTGGCTAATGTCGGCTCTGGGAAAGGACCAAAGTTTGGATGAACTTATAATAACTAGTTTATCTTATATAAAGGACAATAAGAAAACAACATTAGGGCAACCTGCTTTTAAAGAATTAATTAATTTCATCATTAACACTAAAAATAGTGACATATCTAAGCAACTAGCAGTTGAGATAATAGATGGATTTAGCTTAAATAATATAAGCCTGGATCAATTTTTTGATATATTTAAAAAAGAAAGTAATACTGATAATTATAGTTATCTTTTAAAAATAATTAAAATTATTTTAGAAGAATCTCCTCAGTTAAAGCTATCTATAGAAGAAGTGAATGTGCTTTCAGATTTATTGAAAGCAAAAAACAGCAATTTATCTAGTGAAATTACTGATATTATAGCCATTGCTGTTAGGAATGGGAGCAAAATACCTTTATCTACTCTTAAGTATTTCGAAAATTTACTAGAAGATAAGAATTTAAGAGATTTAGCGTTGGGTATTATAGTAAAGGTATTAGAGGTTGAAGGAAAGTTAGCTAAAGAGAGTATAAGTGCATTAGTTAATATTTTATCTTCTCTAAGTTCAATTGAGACTAAAAGGTTAGCAATTTTAAGTCTCAATTATCATCATAAAAATAGTCATGCTGTTTTAAGTGATAATATACTATCCAATTTAAAATCATTGCTAAATTTCGAGACTTTACATCCTGAAATCAGTGAAGCTCTTTTAACTCATGTTAATAACGGTGGTTCTATTAAAGGATGGGAAGAGAAAATATTAGGGTTTAAGGATATAGAGAAAGCATTAGCTTTATTTTATGCTATAGCTAAGAAGCGGGAAATTCAAAACGAAAAGATACTAAACTTTTTAGGTTATAGCTTGATCTTAGAAAAAGTTAGTAGTTTTGCAAAGGAGCAAGTCTTATCAATATTAAAGAAAGAGAAGGCTAATTTGAGTCAATTGCTTATTGATTTGATAAGGCAAGAGGAGCTGAGTACAATTTTATTAAATAGCGTTGATTACCAAGCTATTTTGGAAGAAATTAAGCAATTTGTTAAAAACGGTCAGAAGCTTACTCATAACTTATTATCTACTCTTGAAAAATTTTTATTTCAAGGGCATCAGGGAGAGCAGTTATTAAACGAAGTACTAGAGTATATCGCATTAAACGATCAAAATTTACCTAATACTAAGTTGGGTAAATTTCTAGGTCTTGAGGTTTTAGAAGAAAAAACTCAGATCCAATTAATTGAAGAATTAATGGAAACAAACAAGGATAGTAATTTTATTAACGAAGCTTTATTGAAAGGTTTTGTGGTAAAAGTATTAGAAGAAGTAGCTAAGTTTGATGTAGGGGTGTCTAAAATTTTTGCTCATAAAGATACCATCGATAAATGGAAAGTGGATGAAATAAAGCAGTGGGTAATTAAATTTAAGGCTTCTATACCGCCGACAAAGGATGGGGTACCAACGCAGCGTAATTTTATAGAAGAGAATTTAGCTGAATTTATAGCTATTTTAAAGCGGGCGGTAGAGCTCACTTATAATTATACCCCGCGTTTAATTCAGGTAATTTCAAGTATTTTGTTATGGAAAGAGAGTGGCAACTTAGCTAAAGTTGCTACTGGAGAAGGAAAATCGATTATCATAGTGATGAGTGCTATTTTAAAAGCATTTGAAGGTCGCTCTATAGATATCATTACAAGTTCACCAATTCTTGCCGAAAGGGATGCTGAAGAACAAAAGCCTTTATACCAACTATTTGATCTTACTGTTGGTTGTAATTCTCGTGATAAGAGTAGCGAGAAAAGTGATAATCCTTATCTTAACAATATTGTATATGGTGATATCACTAGTTTTATTGGAGATTTATTAAACCAAAAATATAATAAAAATGATGTTAATAGGTCTAGTAAATTTGATGTAGTGATAATTGATGAAGTTGATAGCATGCTTATTGATCAAAGCTCGCATATAGTTATGTTATCGCATAAGCTACCTGGATTTGAGTACTTAGAACAAATCCTTGTTGCGTTATGGAAAGAGTTAGAGCTAATCAAGCAGCGTTTTATACGTTATGAAGGTGAGTTACTATGGTCTCCGAATGATTTCACTTATCAAAATGGTGAGTTAGAGATTTTGAGTCAAGAACCAGATCTTTATAAAGTTGATGATGAAATAAAATTCACACGTGAGCTTTTAACTTCTTATATAAATGCGCTAATAAGTGATAGCTCTGTATTTATTCCAAAGCATCTAAAAGATTTTGCTATTAATCAAATTAGTAACTGGATTGATTCAGCAATTACTGCTCTTAACATGGAAGAAAATAAAAACTATGTTTTAGAGTATTATAATGGGGAGGTGATTATTGCTCCTGTTGATTACCAAAACACTGGGGTTATTCAAACTAAGATGAATTGGTCCAATGGATTGCACCAATTTCTTCAAATAAAGCATGGGATAAAAATAAAAGCTGAAACTCTTATCACAAGCTTTATGTCTAATATGGGTTACTTGAAGGGTTATAAGGAGATTATAGGGCTTAGTGGCACTTTAGGTGGTAAATATGAAAGAGAGTTATTAAATGAAATATATAACGTAAAATTCATTGAGATCCCGACTTATGCGCCTAAAAAGTTTTTTAAATATCAACCAATTATAGTTAATTCCGAAGAGGCATGGGTCAGTGAGATAATAAATTCTGTTAAAAAGCAAGCTAGCTTAGGTAAAGCTATACTTGTTATTTGCCAAACGATAAAAGATGTTAATCTAATAGAACGTTTACTAAAAGAGAGTGGTTACCCAATTAGTAAAATCAAACGCTATACTAACAACAATAATTCTGAGCTTTTAGCGGTAAGTAATAAGCTTGATAGCGAGGAAGTTATTATCGCCACTAACCTAGCTGGACGAGGTACTGACATCAAAACCACTAGTAAAGTAGAAGTCAGCGGTGGTTTGCATGTTATAGTAAGTTATCTGCCTACAAATTCACGTGTTGAGGAGCAGGCACTTGGACGGACAGCAAGACAAGGTAAAAGTGGTACTGGTGAGCTTATAATCAAGCATGAGATTGTTAATAATATCGAAGATCTTCTTTACTTAAGAGAGTTGAGTGAGAAACAAAAATTACGAGTAGACAAATATAGAACCTCTACAGTTGAATTAAGGGATGAATTATTTAAGCGCTTCTTAGAGTTTTTAGATCCGTTTATAGGTTCCAGTAGAGATAGCCAATTCTACAAAAATTATAAAGTTAAGCACATTGAAGAATTGTGGGCCATATGGCTTAAAGAGCAGATGGATGCAATTGAAGCTAAGTTGGACTTCAGCAAACAATCTGATGATGCTACAATTATGAGTAATAACCGAGCAGTTAGGGATGAAGCTCTTAGCAATTTCGAAAAATTTAAGCAATCAATTATCTCAGGCTCTTTTAAGGATAATGTCATTTACTTAACTAAAGAAGGTAAGCAAAGTGGCTCTATGGGTTTATTAGATAAAGCGATATTAGCTGATGATGTATATTCTTTTGTTGCTAGCTATAGCAAAGCAGCGTTATTTATTACTGCAAATCAAGAAAAAAAGAAGATAGAGTCTGATTATCATAATGGAACAAAGAGATCCATAATAGAATCACTTCTGGATGCTAGGAACAAAACACTAAATTACATAATTCCTCAGTTTGAATCCAGTTATGTGATGTTGAGTTCTGAGCAAGACTTTGAGTCTAAAGAACTGGCTAAGCAGACTAAATTTAAATCTGATGTTTTAAAAAAGAAGATTGAGTACATAGATAAAGCAATTGATGTTGTATCAAACTCTAGATCTAATGAATTAATCAAAATCTGTAGCAAGGTAGGTGTAGGTGGTGGTTTTAATACCACTGAATATAAGAACGAGATAGACGAATTTAATGAAATGGGGTTAGATGGGTTTTACGAATTAGAAGCATTTGTTCCACCACCACCACCTGAAGAAGAAAAAGGATTTTGGGGCTCATTATTTTCTTGTGTTGTTGGTATATTTAAAGCAGTTGTAGGTACTATTATAACTTTAGCATCAGGGGGTTTGGCTGCTGAGATAGGTGGTCTTCTTGTTGCTTCAGGGATTAATGATATATTCCAAGGAATAAAGTCAGTTGTTACCGGCAAAGGGATGAGCATAGATGATTATTTAAGCAGACAAGGTATTGATCTAGCTATCAGGTTTATCACTTTAGGTGTGGACAAAGCTTTTCAGTATGTAAAGACAGCATTAAACATCAAGCCTATATTCCAACTAACTGGAAAAGTGGCGGAAGAGGGAGGCAAGAAAATTCTAACCAAGCAAGTTATATCTGAAGCTATAAACCACACTAAAAATGAGCTTATCAAGCAAGGAGCAATTGCAGGATTGGGTTATGCTATTGAGGCGATAGGGAGTGATATATTAGAGAGTAACAGAAGTGATTTTAGTAATAATATTAGAGCTAAGATCAAAGATATGTTATCAACAAATAGGGAAGAACTAATAAGATTGCTGACTCTTGATTCATATTTAGGGGAGAGTAGTTACCAAGCTAAGTTAGCGAATTTAGCTTATGAGGTTTTATCTAGTTATTACAGTCAATTTAACTCAGTAGCGTTTACGATAGCTAAGGGAGCGCTGATGGGTTCTAAAATGGTTGCTGGAATGAAGCTAATTCTGAGTGGAGTTGAGTTAGCCTCGACTTTGAATAGGATTAGCCAAGTTACGGATGATTTTTGCACTAGTTTCAGTAATAGGATAACGGCGATGGTGCATAATGCCGCAGTGATAAGCGATATATTAGCGCACTATTTGAATGAGATGAAGGTTAGTAACGTAGGTTGGGTGATGAGTGTGCTTAAGGATATAGGAGTGATTAGGGGAGGATATTTCAATTCAAGCATTAGGGATGCGGCTGAATTAGCGAGTATTTTGGAGCAGAAGTTGGTGACGGAGAATTTAAGAAATTTGTACGGTGATAAGAGTAAGATCAAGGAAGGAGTGTTAAGCATATATGAACTTAGTCGTGATGATCATAGAGGTAGCTTGGATCTGCTTGAATCGAGGTTAACGGAATACTTAACAAGCGCGATAATGAAGATGATTAAGTCGCACGCGATTGGTCCGGCTAGCGGCATGGCGGCTGAATTTGTCGTGAATAAGATTCATGGGCAAATTCAAAATGCTAAACTAAATAGCCAAGAAGCGTTGAGGAATAAGCAGAGGATGGAGGATGGTAGCCACGTACTCGCTCTTGACGCTAAGGGTAAACCATACCTCAAACCTCGAGGCGGCGCTGCTGGTGGTGGTGCAGGATCTGGAGGAAGCCCAGGTGGAGGTAGTTCAGGTTCAGGTGATGATGAAGGATTTGAGAGGATTATGGTAGAAAAAGGTCATACTGTATGGAGAATATACGGCAACAAGCCAACGCAAAGGCAGTTAGAGGAATTTGTGGAGAATAATCCATATATAGCGGCTAGAGGAGTAGGGAGAGATGCAAAAGGCAACATAACTCACCTGAATATACAGGTTGGGGAGAGAATATCAGTCCCGAAATACATCGCTAACTCATATAAGAGCGGCTATAGCGTTAATGCTAAATCTAACCCTATAGCTGAGGAAGTTTTTCTTGAGGCTGAGTACACCTGCCCTGATTCTAACGCACCGAACTTTCCTGTAGCAATTAAGCAAGATTTAGGGATGGGTGAAGGTAAAATAAACTCCCTTGATATTTCGTATTCAGAAAAGCAGAAAGCTAAATACCTGCTGAAGGCAAGCTTGAAAGAGCTTGGAGCGATGAGTGATGGCGAGAGGGCGAAGTTAACGCAAAGGAAGGAGAAAGGCACTTTGGGGCGTATGTTAGACGCGATTAACCCTTTTCACGTAGAGGAAGCCCAAGCTGCAGTCCCGCTCGCAATTGCTGCTTGTGCCGCTAACCCTGCTTGTGCTGCCGCTGCTGCAACCCTTACTACAGCTAGCGGAATCGCTCTGTCTAACGCCATCAAAGCTACTTCCGAGCATATCAGTAGCGATAGTATTAGCGAAAAAAGTAAGCACCAAGACCAAAGTAAAGTTGATAAGCAGCAAAAACTGATAAAACAGCTAGCCGGCAAAACTGGAACCGGAATGCCGGATCCGAACAATAATAATGATGATGACGATGATAGGTGGTGGAAACCTGAGGATCATGGCTGGAGCAAAAATAAAGATGGTAGGTGGATAAATCAAGATGGGGAAAAGGCTGAGAATATGGTTCCGAATCGGCCTCAGGTTAATGATAGGGATCTGCAAGAAATATTTAAGCAATTATATCGCTCTACTGATAAAAGGCCAGGAGGTACTGCTGAAGAATTAAGAAGAGAAGTACAATATGGGCGAAATATAAAAGGGCATTTGTTTAAAGCAGAACAAAGATTACAAGGTATAAAGAATAGGATTGCTGATTCTCAAAATCCTTTACCTAGAGATGAGTTGAAAGCAGCAGAGAGGGTGATGAATGATTTACGTGATGCTATAAATAAAGCTAAAGGAGGTAAGTAATTATGGAATTTGACTTTAATACTTATACTTTAGATGAGCTTTTTAAAATGATACCTGAAATAAAAAATTTAACTTCTAACATAAAATTACCTGATTATTATAAACCAATTAAAGATACTTTAGAGTTTTACATGAAAGATCCCATGGCATATCTTATATATGAAGATGTTGTATGTCCTTATTTTTTATGGTTAATAGCAAATAAGGATAAAAATAAAGAAAATAGTTTAATAATTGCTAGAATAGCAAAACTTATTGATGATTTATTACAACATGAAGAAAGTAGTGTTAGATGTGTCGCTGAAGTTGGTTTTTTAGAACGATTTGTTCATGATCTAAAGCCTACGAAGGATGTTGAGAAGTATTTACTTCCGCAATCTCTTGAAGTTGCTAAGAGAGTTGGACGCAATATGTATGGCTTTAATTGGCGCAAAGGTTGGAGAATAGAGGATTAACTAGCCCTATATTCATATTAGCGAGATTAATCATGATTTAGATGTAGGCAGAGCTAAAACTAAAAGAGGAGGTAAATAATGAGTAATAAATTTTGCTGTGATAATAAGTTGCCACGGAATTTGGATAATGAGTGGTCTAAGATTCTAAGAGAAGAATATGGGATAACTGATCCTAATTTTGATGATAAGGATAAAGTTCCTGAAGAGTTTTATACAGACGAATGGTGGAAGAAACGTGGATTATAGCTAATATCTTAGAGTGGAAATGGTGCAGGTGGAAATGGCAAACCTCCGCAACCAGAAGTTGCAGCAGGAAACCATTATATAGTTAAGAAAGGGGATACGTTATCTGAAATTGCTTATAGATCTGGGGTTAGGTTATCAGATTTAATAGCCTCTAATCCTGGGTTGAAGAACAATCCTGATTTGATTAATATAGGGCAAAAGTTAAATATTCCAACTAAGTCTACTTTAAGTGGTAAAACTTCTTTGCCTCAACCGCAAGATTATGGTAGTCGTAATTCCTGTAAAATAGATTGGATCCCAGATCTTTTCTTGAAATCAGCCTCAAAACTACCTGAGATGACTTATGCTCATAGTAACCAATATGCTGTAAGCAAGCAGAAACCATCTATCGAGCTTTTTGCAAGAGATGTTCAATATACTGCAGGTATGGCTCAGCATTCATTCAGCATCTTTACCGATAGCAGAGGTAGACAAACCATAATCACTGCTTACCCTGAGAAAAATATATTTATTGGAACTAACCTCGAGGTTGTGGATGCTCCTTATATAGATGAGAATAAAAAGTTGTTTTATGATGATTGGAAAAAAGAAGATTCCAAACACTTAAGTATATATAAATTAGAGCTTAATAACGACCAAGAATTAAATAATTACTTAGCAAAAGCTAGAGCTACAGTAAAGATGATAGAATTTGGTAATAATGGTGGCAGGTTTGACTATGATATCTGTATTACTGATAAGTGCTGGGGAGGAAACAGTAATACGGTGCAGAGAGCGATATATGATAGCATGGGAATTAAGCTTGAGATACCTAAAAACCTAAATTTACTGGGAATAGATGGCAAATTTTATGATGGGCCATTGGATGATTTTTGGCGCAAATATGATGAAGCATTGCAAAAACAACAACCTTAATTGAGTAAAATAAAAATGATAAAAAAAATAATTATTAGTCTAATTTTAGGAATCATATTGCTTTTTGTAGCAAGGTCGATAAAGTTACATTTTTTTGATGATAGACCAATTAAATTTGAGTTTTATAATGGCGAAATAGAATCAAGTAAAGCTTTTGAAAAAGAAATAATTCGTATGTTTCCAGTAGGTACTAACGTATATGATGCTATTAAAGTGATAGAGCAATCTGGAGCAAAGTGTAAAACTAGGTCAATAAAAAAAGGTGAGTACCCTTATAAACGCCCGATGGCTAGCCACATAACAGGTTGTCATTATACGGCTTATTTTTTTTCTGTTGATCCAATTATCAATTATTATATTGACTTGCAATCTGATAAAAATAATTTGATAATTTATTTTGATGCTGGTGCAATAGGAGGTGCGTTTGTAATATAGTGTATTAACGATATATAACCTTATTTGATATGAAAAGATAAGGGCAACAAGCCAACGCAAAGGCAGTTAGAGGAATTTGTGGAGAATAATCCATATA
>CAYLWW010000050.1:0-10941 GCA_964387585.1 uncultured Candidatus Midichloriaceae bacterium | reverse complement strand
GAGCCGGTATCGTTACTGATGTGTTGGTTTAATAGCATCTAATATTACGTTTAATTTATTTTATAATGATATTGATTTATGGTAGTTAGTTTACAGCAAGAAATTAGATTAAAGCTTAAGGCTTTTGATCATAGGGTATTAGATCATGCTGTGGCAGATATATTAACCGCAGTGAATTTGACAGGAGCTAAAGTTAAAGGTCCTATACCTTTGCCTAGGAAAATTCAACGTTTTACTGTTAATAGGTCTACTCATGTGGATAAAAAGTCTCGTGAGCAATTTGAGATACGAAATTATTCTAGAGTTGTGATAATAGAGCCAAGCCCTCAAACTGTTGATGCATTAATGAAATTAGAAGTTGCTTCTGGGGTCGATATAGAAATAAAATTAATAAAATCAGGTGACAATGTATGAGTAGCTTATCTAGTGTTCGTACAGGAATGATAGGTATCAAAATCGGTATGACTGAGACTTTTTTGACTAATGGCTTGGTAGTTCCTGTGACTTTAATTAGCGTATGTAAAAATGTAATATTGCAAGTAAAAACAGCTGAGAAAGAAGGTTATGATGCAGTAGTTGTAGGGCTTCTTCCCCGTAACGGTAAAGTCATTTTATCATCTCCTTTAAGAGGGGTGGCTTCAAAAGCTGGTATTTCATCTTTTTTAAAGGCTAAAGAATTTAGATTATCTAATAATCACACACTTAAAGTTGGTGATTCGATCACTCTTGATCATTTTGCTAAAGGTCAATACGTTGATATTAGTTCTAAGAGTATAGGAAAGGGTTTTGCTGGTGTTATTAAAAGGCATGGTTTTTCAGGATTGGAAGCCTCTCATGGAGTTTCTATTAGTCATAGAGCTCATGGTTCTACTGGGCAAAGACAAGATCCGGGTCGTGTGTTTTTAGGAAAAAAGATGGCTGGTCACATGGGAGACGTCAATGTTACTAAACAGAATTTATTAATTGTAGATGTTGATCATGATCTTCAACTAGTGACAATTAAAGGTGCTATTCCAGGTAGACAAAATTCTATGGTATTTATAAGAGATGCTAAAAAGAAGCATGTTTTTGCAGCTAATTTTTAGTATATTTATTTGTATTTAGCTTGATGTTTTAACGTATTGTATTATATTCAAATAAAATAAAATAAAATAAAATAATGTTATGAAGTTTAACTTGATGAACTTAGATAACTCAGTTATCGATCAAATTGAATTGAATCCAGATGTTTTTGGTTCTCCAATTCGTTATGATATCATGCACAATATTGTAAATTGGCAATTAGCTAAACGTCGTTCTGGTAATCATAAGGTTAAAGAAGTTGGCGATGTTAGAGGGAGTACGCGTAAGATTTATAAGCAGAAAGGAACCGGTAGAGCTAGGCATGGTAGTGCAAGAGCTGCTCAATTTAGAGGAGGAGGTGTAATATTTGGTCCTGTATTGCGTTCTCATTCTTTTAAGATTAATAAAAAAGTAAGAGCAATAGGTATTCGTTCTTGTTTATCGTTAAAGTTTTCTCAGTCTTCTTTGATTTTTTTAGATAATATAAATTTAAGTTCGTCTAAAACTTCGGATTTAGTGAAGAAAATTAATAATATGGGAATTGCTTCTGCCTTAGTAATACATGAAAATCATAATCCCATGTTTGATTTTGCTGCTAAAAATATAGTAAAATTAGCTCATATACCAGCAGTTGGTATTAATGTTTATGATATTTTAAGGTATAAAACTCTGATAATCACTCTTGATGCTCTAAAAAGCATAGAAAAAAGGTTGGGGTGAAATTTTTAAAAAGGTTAGTTATGTCTACGTTAAACTATAATAATATATTAACTCCTGTTCATACTGAAAAAGCTACTATTAATGTCGAATCATTATCTAAGTATAGTTTTTTTGTTTCTAAATTTGCTACTAAAAAAATAATCAAAGCTTTAGTAGAAGATTTGTTTAAAGTATCTGTTACATCAGTAAATGTATTAAATGTAAAGGGTAAAGTCAAAGTATTTAAAGGTAAAAAGGGTTTTAGGTCATCTCTTAGGAAGGCTATAGTCACCGTTGCTGCCGGTAATATTATAGATTATCAAAATTTTAATTATTAAAAATATTTTGTATTTCCAATGTCTTTAAAAGTTTATAATCCATTTAATCCCTCTGTTAGACAGCTAATACTAGTGGACAGATCGAATTTATGGAAGGGCAAGCCTGAAAAATCTTTAACTGTACCCAACCCATCTAGTGGAGGTAGAAATAATCTTGGTCGCATCACTTCTTGGAAAAAAGGAGGTGGAGCTAAGAAAAAATATAGAATTATAGATTTCAAGCGTTCTAAATTTGATATAACTGCTATTGTTGAGAGAATTGAATACGATCCAAATCGCACTGCATTTATAGCTTTGATTAAATATAATGATGGGGAATTGTCGTATATATTGGCACCTCAAAAAATATTGGTTGGTGATACTATTGTTTCTTCTTATAGAGCCGATATTAAAATCGGTAATGCTATGTTATTGAAAAATATGCCAGTAGGTACTATAGTACATAATATTGAATTACATCCTGGTAAGGGTGGGCAATTTGCCAGAGCAGCTGGTTCTTATGGTCAAATTATCAGCAAAGGTGCTAATGATGTGTTAATAAGGTTGCGTTCTGGTGAGGTTCGTAAGGTTTTATCTAATTGCATGGCTACTATTGGTGTACTTTCTAATATAGATAATCAAAATGAAAAATGGGGAAAAGCTGGTAGAAGTAGAAATTTTGGTATAAGGCCTACTGTTCGAGGTGTTGCTATGAATCCTGTTGATCATCCTTTGGGAGGTGGAGAAGGAAAAACTTCTGGTGGGCGTCATCCTGTAACTCCTTGGGGTAAGCCTACGAAAGGTAAACGTACTAGAAAAAACAAAAGAACAGACTTATATATTGTAAGCTCTAGGCACAAGAAAAATTAATTTTTAATAAAGGTTAAATATGGGAAATCGAGCTATATGGAAAGGCCCTTTTGTTGATGGTCATTTACTGAAGAAAGTGGGAGAATTAGATATTTCTTCTAAACCTAGTCAATCAGCTAAAATTATAAAAACTTGGTCTAGGCGTTCTACTATAATACCGCAATTTATAGGGTTAACAATTGGTGTATATAATGGTAGGAAGCATATTCCTGTTTATGTTACAGAAGTTATGGTAGGAAAAAAATTAGGAGAGTTTGCTCCTACTAGAAGTTATACTGGGCATGGTGCTAATAGAAAAGCCAGTCGCTCTTAATTTTATTTATATTAAAAAAAATTTATGTTATTAAATAAAAGATATCATTTGCCCACTGAGACCGCTTTTGCAAAAAGCTCTGCCATCAAGTCTAGTGTACAAAAAGTTAACTTAGTTGCTTCTTTAATAAGGGGTTCTAAAATAGCTGATGCTATGTTACAGCTTAGATTTTGCAAAAAAAAAGTTGCTAAAGAAATAGAAATGGTTTTGAAATCTGCGGTAGCTAATGCTGAGGCAAATTATGGTTATGATATTGATCGTTTATATGTTTCAGAAATTTTAGTAGGTAAAGCTTTTTTCTTAAAAAGATTAATGGCTAATGCTAGAGGAAGAGCTAGTCGTATAAAGAAGCCTTACAGTAAGGTTTCTGTTTTCGTTAGTATACGTTAATTGATAGTTAATTTGGTATTTTGGTATGGGACAAAAAGTTAATCCAATAAGTTTGCGTTTAGGAATAACTCGGACTTGGGATTCTGTATGGTATGCAAAAAAAGATTATGCGGATAATTTACATCAAGATTTAAAAATAAGAGAATTTATACAGAAAGCATTGCATTCTGCAGGAATAGGAAGTATAAAGATTGAGCGCTTAAATAAAAAATTGAGAATTATAATATCTTCTTCTAAACCTGGAATTATAGTAGGTAAAAAAGGAGAGGAAATAAATAAAGTTAAGAAATTCATTGAAGATCTTACTGGAGTTGAGGTTTCAGTTAACATAGTTGAAATCAAAAAAGCTGAGTTAGATGCTATATTAATAGCAGATAGTATAGCTAAACAAGTAGAGGAGAGAGTAGCTTATAAAAAAGCTATGAAAAGAGCTATACAATCTGCTCTAAAAATGGGCGCTCAGGGTATAAGGATAAATATTGCTGGTAGATTAGGTGGGGCTGAAATAGCTAGAACTGAATGGTATAAAGAGGCTAGGGTTCCTCTGCATAAACTTAGAGCTGACATAAGCTTTGGAGTTTCCTCTGCTCATACTACTTATGGAGTGATAGGTATAAAAGTATGGGTTTACTTAGGAGAAAAAAGAGGAATGGATTTTTGATTTTGCTTAGATAATTTGAGCATTAACTTATTTTAACTTGTTTTGAGAATAAATCTTTTATGTTAAGTCCTAAAAAAACTAAATTCAGAAAAGCCTTTAAAGGCGGTATATCTGGTTTAGCTAGATCTGGTACTGCTTTAAATTTTGGCAATTTTGGTTTGAAAGCCTTAGAGCCAGAAAGAATAACAGCAAGGCAAATAGAAGCAGCTAGAAAAGCTATTAATAGACATTTGAAAAGAGAGGGGAAGTTGTGGATTACTATATTTCCTGATATTCCCGTTTCTGCAAAGCCGACTGACGTTAGAATGGGTAGTGGTAAAGGATCTCCTGAATATTGGGTGTTTAGAGTTAAGCCAGGAAGAGTGATGTTTGAGCTGGATGGGGTAAGCGAAGATAAAGCAAAAAGTGCTTTTGAAAGAGCTGCTGCTAAATTACCGATAAAAACTAAATTTATTAAAAGGATTTCAGTTAATCTAACTTAATAAATCTTAGAATCTTTAGAATTTTATTGTGCTAAGTTATAAATTATGAGTATAAAAGCTTTACAAAGTTTATCAGAAATGACAAAAGAAGAATTGGTATTGAATATTAAGGCTCTAAAGAAGGAAAAGCTAGGCTTGAATTTTTTGAGATCTTCTGGTGGTTCTATAAATACTTCAAGGATAAAGGGTATACGTAGACAAATAGCTAGGATTAAAACTTTACTGAGCAAAAAAGAATAATTTAAAAAAAATAATTGGTTAAGAATATGCCTAAAAAGATTTTAACAGGTATAGTTGTTAGTGATAAGGCAGATAAGACTGTCATGGTTAAGGTTGAAAGTAAGGTTAAGCATAAAAAGTATTTGAAGATCATAGTAAAGCATAAAAAGTATGCTGCTCATGATTCTGAAAATAAGTTTAAAAATGGTGATAAAGTAAAAATTATTGAATCCAAGCCTTTATCTAAGACTAAAAAGTGGCTAGTACTTTCTGAAAGTATTATAAATAATTAATTAATCTAGTAATTATTTATTTTATGTTGTATTGTTACTATTTCTGAATTTTTATTTTGAGGTTTATTTATGATTCAAATGGGCACTATATTGCACGTAGGAGATAATTCAGGAGCTAAGTTGCTTAAGTGTATTAAAGTTTTAGGTGGTGCGGGTAAAATGGTCGCAAGCACTGGTGATGAGATAGTCGTATCTGTAAGAGATGCTATTCCATCAGGTAAAGTTAAAGAAGGCGAAGTGCATAGAGCTGTGGTGGTAGGAGTAGCTAAAGAGGTTAGACAATCTGATGGAAGTTATTTGCGTTTTGATCGTAATGTTGTAGTGATTATTAATAAGCAAGGCGAACCTATTGGTTCAAGAATTCTTTCTCCTGTATCTCGTGAGTTACGAGCTAAGGGGTTTATTAAAATTATATCGTTAGCTCCAGAGGTGGTTTAATTATGTCAACTAGCTTGAAATTTAAGTCCGGTGATAAGGTTATAGTTATAGCTGGTAAATATAAAGGGATAAAGAGTACTATTGTCAAAGTAATGCCTTCTAAGGGTAAAATTGTTGTGGAAGGTGTTGCTTTATTTAAAAAGCGTATAAAACCGAATAAAAATTCTCCTCAAGGCAAGATTGTGGAGGTGGAATATCCTATACATTACTCAAATGTATTGCATTTAGATCCTAAAGCTTCTATACCAACTAGAATAGGATATAAAGTTGTAGATGGTAAAAAAGTTAGATACGCTAAAAAATCAGGTGAGTTAATAGATTTACTTTAATCTATAATTTTACAAGATAATTTAGTTTAAATTGTTAATTAATTGGTATATGATATGCATCAAAAAGCTAGGTTGAAAGTTCATTATCTAGAAGTTAGTCGTTTACAACTAATGAATAAGTATAATTATTCTAATCCAATGCAAATACCTTCTATTGAAAAGATAGTTGTAAGTATGGGAGTTAAAGAAGGGATATCTGATAGCAAGGTTATAGAAAAAGCTAGCTCTGAACTTATGCTAATTACTGGTCAAAAGCCAATAATTACAAAAGCAAAAAAATCAATAGCAGGTTTTAAATTACGTGAAGGTTCTCCATTGGGATGTAAAGTAACTCTTAGGAAAACTATAATGTATGAATTTTTGGATAGAATGATTAATATAGCATTACCTAGGGTGCGTGATTTTAAAGGCTGTAAAGCTTCGCAATTTGATGGTTGTGGTAACTTTGCTTTAGGTCTTAAGGAGCAGATAGTTTTTCCTGAAATAAGCTATGATAAGGTAGATAAAATTCGTGGAATGAACATAGTAATTGTTACTACAGCTAACAGTGATGTTGAGGCCAAATCACTGTTAGAAACATTTCAAATGCCGTTTTTAAACTAGTATTATATAATAAGCATTTATGGCAAAATTAAGTGTTGTACAAAGAAATTTACATAGAGAAATTCTTGTTAGTAAATATTCTGATAAGAGAAAGGAACTAAAAGCTATTGCTAAAAACAAGTCCCTTTCTATTGAAGAAAGGTTTAAATCTCGTTTAGAGTTATCATCTTTGCCGAAAAATTCTAGCCCAGTTAGAGTTCGTAATAGATGTAATATTACTGGCAGGGGCAGAGGATATTATAGAAAATTTAAAATGTCTAGAATATGTTTGCGCTCTTTGGCATCTAAAGGTCAGCTTCCCGGTGTAATAAAGGCTAGTTGGTAATTTATTTTAAGTTATAAACATAATATATTTTTATGAGTTTTTTTTATGTCTAGGTCAAGTTTATTAGCTGATGTTTTGACAAGAATTAGAAATGGTCAACAAGCCAGGCATTCATTTGTGGTTTCCAATTACTCTAATTTTATAAAATCCTGTTTAGATGTTTTAAAAAAAGAGGGTTATATAAAAGAATATGAGCAATTTACCGAAGGAAATTCTATTGCTATGTTAAAAATAGATTTAAAGTATTACAAGGGATCTCCGGTTATTAATAAATTAAAAATGATTTCTACTCCAGGGTGTAGAGTGTATAAATCAATTAATAATCTTCCTAAAAGTCATAATGGGTTAGGTACTTATGTTTTATCTACTTCTAAGGGGATATTGACTGATCATTTCGCTAGAGTTGAGAATGTTGGTGGTGAAGTTTTATTTGAAATTTTTTAATCAACTATATTTTTTGTTATAAATCTAAAATTCAGAATTTTTTATTATGTCTAGGGTAGGAAAGTTGCCTATAATTATCCCCAGAGAGGTGGATATCTCGGTTGCACCGTATAAGTCTATTACAGTAAATGGTCCAAAAGGTAAGCTATTTTTTGCTATTCCTAATGATATAGATATTTTATATGATGATAATGCTAAACATGTAATCGTTTCTCCAGCATCTTCTACAAAAGAGCTTCGTGCTCTATGGGGATTGTGCAGGAGTATGATTTATAATATGGTACAAGGAGTCTCTTCAGGATTTACGAGGTTATTAGAAATTACGGGAGTTGGTTATAAAGCTTCTTGTAGTAAAAATTTTCTAGTATTATCTCTGGGTTATAGTCATGATATCATATATGCTTTACCTGAAGGGGTAACTGCTAAATGTGAAAAACCTACTTCAATCTTACTTTCTGGTTGCGACAAGCAGCTAGTAGGTCAAGTTGCTGCTGAAATAAGAAGCTTTAGAAAACCTGAACCTTATAAAGGGAAAGGAATAAAGTATTCTGATGAAGTTATAAGACGTAAGGTAGGTAAGAAAAAGTAATATGATTGATATGATATTTAAAAGCTATCTATTGCTTATTACTTCATCCTCAAGTTTCATAAAAAAAGTTTATAACTACCATTAATAATATGTTAAAAAGAAAAGAGTTAGTGCGTAAAAGAGCTAATAGAATAAGAAAAAAATTAAAATCTTTTTCACAAGGTAAGTTTAGACTTACTGTTTTTAGGTCTAATAGTAATATTTACGCTCAAGTTATCGATGATGCTAAAGGTATTACTATAGTTTCTGCTTCAACTTTAGATAAGCAGTTATTGTCAGAGACTAAAGAAGATAGATTAGAGCTTATGGGTAAAATAAGTTTAGCTCGAAAAGTAGGTTTATTAGTTGCTTTTAGAGCATCAAAAGCTGGAGTAAGTTCTGTTGTTTTTGATAAAGGTGGTTACCTTTATCACGGTCGTGTAAAAGCTTTAGCTGAAGCAGCTAGAGAAGGAGGATTAAAATTTTAGTATCCATCAATTTGTATATATAAAGTAATTAAAAATGGCAAAGTTTAGAAGTGACTCACAAAGTGTTGAACTTAAAGAAAAGTTAGTTCATGTTGGGAGATGTGCTAAAGTAGTTAAAGGAGGAAGAAAATTTCGTTTTGCTGCTATAGTTGTTGTTGGTGATGGTAGAGGAAGAGTTGGTATTGGCTCAGCTAAAGCAGGAGAAGTAGTTGATGCTAGGAGCAAAGCTTTGCAAGTAGCTAAGAAAAATATGGTGAAAGTGCCATTAAGGGATGGCAGAACTTTGCATCATGATATTCAATCTAAATTTTGTTCTGGGGTGATGATTATGAAAGCTGCTCCAGCCGGTACTGGTGTTATAGCTGGTGGTCCTGTAAGAGCTATGCTTGAAGTTTTAGGTATTAAAGATGTAGTAGCTAAATCTATTGGTTCTACTAATCCCCATAATATGTTGCGTTCAGCTTTAAAAGGTCTTTTATCAATAAGAACGCCGAGATTTATTGCTGAAAAGCGTAATAAAAAGATTGCTGAAATTATAGGTAGAAGAGAGAAAAATAATCTTTAACAAGCTATAGTGAATAAAAAATAGCATTAAATTTAGGTTCTTCACTCTCATCTATTAATTTTTATACTTTTTAGTACTAATATTTAATTAGTTACAGTTTTGTCAATATGGCAAATTTTTATACCATAAATGAACTTAGTACTGATATAGTGGATGCGAAAACTACTGATGTTTTTCATGCAAACTCTTCTTATGCTTCAAAAATAATTCATGATACTTCTTTTAATGTAAATATATACATAAAAGCCCTCTCAAAAGTTATAGAAAAATTAGAAAATTCTATTGAGCTGGTGAGATTAATGAAGAACTATAATTCTCAAGCTTTGAAACAAGATAAGAAAAAAAAATCTCTTGTCATTTTAAAAGCAGAATTTGCTAATAATGTTTTTTATGCTAAGCGCATTATAGAAGAATTTGCAAAAGCTTTCGTTGTAGTAAAGCAAGATGATATTGAGTCTGAAAAATTAGCTATTTGTATTGGCGATTGTTTTGTGCTTTTAGGTAATAGTCTTGATTTATTTTATGCTTTAAAAGATCTTAAGTATGCTGATAAAGCATTAGAAATAACTAATAAACTGCAAGATATTTTTAAAAATATGAAAAATAGTTTAGAAGATGAAAATTTGTTGAGTTAGTGCTCAAATTTCAATTATACTTTAAAAATTTTTAGTGATAACTCTTTTATAAAAATATTAATATATTGGTACCTCAAATTATGTCAGAAGTAATACTATTAGAAAAGATAACTAATCTAGGTAATATAGGTGATTTAGTGAAGGTGAAGGATGGTTTTGCACGTAACTATCTTTTAAGATTTGGTAAAGCCCTCCGAGCTACTCAGAAAAATAAAGATGTTTTTGAGCAAAAAAGAGCTATATTAGAGCAAGAAAATGAATTAAAGCTTCAGTCAGCTAAAGAAATAGCCGTAAAGTTAGAAGGCATTGCAATAGAGATTTATAGGCCGGCTGGAGAAGATGGTAGGTTATATGGGGCTGTTACTCCTAAAGATATAGCTAAAGAGTTATCTGATTCGGTAAGTTATGAAATCTTAAGTAGTGATGTCATTACTTCTATAAGGATGAAAGAAGTTGGAGTATATGATGTTGAAGTAATATTGCATCCAGATGTTACCGTAAAAATTCAACTAAATATACGTAGGAAACAAGATTAATAATAGAAAAAAAATTCTTAGAGTTAAGAACTACTTTTGTATATCTATTATCTGTTTACTTAAAAAATTATAAATGAATTATAAAATTAATTAAATATAATAATTTTACTTCCTTTTTCTATTTAGTATTAAAATTCCTATGTAATTAACGATCATTTTGCTATATTTTTAAAGCAAGTAAAGAAATGGGTACATTCAAGAATCAAGGACAACGTGTATGATTATGGTATGTATCCTAAGCTTTTTCCCAGAGTGAATCATGATGACAAAAATAAATAGGAGTGCTGATAACTTGTACAATTTTATCATGTATTACAAACTCTTTGCCGTTGTCTAGTATTAGAGTTTTCATGGTTTTTTGGGGAATTTAGATAGATTTTTCATTAGCTTTACGGCTATATTTTCCGAATTCTTAGAATCATTTAGCTCCGCCATAAAATAACCAGTTTTTTGATCGACAATAATAAGCAGATTTTGCTACTTGACTCAGTAAAAAAGTTCAAATTCGCCTCAAAATGACCAAACTCACCAGGCATAATTTTAGCTCTTTGACTGATTGAAACCCTACCTGTTACGTCATGGTTGCTCCTGGTTTTTCTACCATATTTTTGATTACGTTTAGAATGATGATAAATTAGTTGTTTATATATATAGTCATTCCAATTGATAATTATAGAATTCAAAGGCTTGATCGATAGGATATT
>CAYLWW010000049.1:0-11618 GCA_964387585.1 uncultured Candidatus Midichloriaceae bacterium | reverse complement strand
AAAATTAAAACATTATTTATTATTTAATCATTCTATTTCTTTACAATATCCTATCAATCAAGCCTTTGAATTCTATAATTATCAATTGGAATGACTATATGCAAAAGATAATAGAAGATTCGGGTTACACTTTGCTTTACCTGCCTCCATATTCCATCCTATTTAAATCCCATAGAGAAAAAATGGGCTCAAGCTAAACATATTAGACGTACTAAAAATTGCTCCATTGATGAAATCTTTAATGCCTACCTACCATGACTCTTTTATGCTGCTTTAGCTATAGCTAAAGTATTTTAATTTTGGCAATAGAGTGAGGAAGCGTAGTGTGCTAAACACTACATGAGCGACTGAGCAACGCATACCAGAATTATAAAGAATTAGCTAGATAACGAAACTTTTTAACATAACAACTTAAGCTCTAGGTTATATAATAGCTTAGGGCTTAATGTTTTATACAGTCATTATACCTTTGATACTTGAACATTTGCGTTGTCAAATTTCGGTAATTCGCTGACGCTCACCTATTAATAATATAGGCTACGCAAGCTCATCACTCATTTAAACTCTTGAAGCATCAAAAGTATACCAGAATTATAAAGAGTATTTATATGCGAAAAGATAGACAAAATTTATAGAAAATGAAAAATATAGGTTATTATTTTTGCCACCATATTCGTTCCTAATTAAAGTAGATTAAGAAATTAGTTACTGAAATATTAGAAAAACGCACTTCTTTGTCGGGCACTATTGATCCTACTTTGAATGCTCAACTAAATTCTATTTCGTTAACTCTTGAAGTTGAAGAAATATATATAACTAAAAATACTTAAGCTATATCATGTACGCCATTATATTTTTTGCTATCGTTAATTATTCTACTACTATTATTTAAATTTTCTTTATCTCCACTTTTTTCCTTAACTTCATTTCCGGTATTTTCCCCATTTACATTATTACTATTTTGTACGTTATGTGATGTATCGTTGCTATTATTTGGACTGTCTTCATCTATTTCTGAAACTTCACTTTCATACTTATTTTGATTCATCTCTATTCCAAATATCATCCTATTAAGCATGGTTTCTATATTTATTGACGATTGGGTAAATTCAATTACGCTCTTATCTTTGAGAATTGATGAATCAGAGCCAGGTATTAAGGCTATGTATTTATCCCCCAATAACCCACTACTAGTTATCTCTGCAGAAGTATCTGTTGGCAAGGAGACAGACTTATTAATAGACATCTCTACTATAGCATTATATGTATTGCTATCTAGGCTTTTGCTTAATACTTTACCTATTTTTACCCCACTAACAGTAACGTATGCACCTGGTTCTAATCCATCAGCCCTGTCAAAAGAAGCATTTAATATATATGACTGACTATTAGTGGTTATATCACTTGCTTTATATACGATAATTATAAATACTGCGCATAATGCTAGTACTATAATTCCTACTAAAGTTTCAACTATGTTTCTTTGAATTTGCATATTTTTTTTAACAAAAGCCATAATAAAATTGAATTATCAATAAAATAGACTTTTAAAGTTTTTATTAAAGAGTCATATTAGATATAAAGAGTTAACAATACTTATATCTATTTGCATGATAAAACTTCTTTTTTATTGCTTATCTTTGTAATGTCAATTAAATCTTTTATTTAGATTTAGCGTTCATATTATTTAATTGTTCTATAAAGCCTAAAAGATTTTCAGCCATCATACTGGCTGATTGAATCTTAGCAAAATTTTTGACTGCCTTCTTTTCTAAGGATTTTACTTTATCTTCCTGACTTAATTTGTTTTTAGTAAGGTTTGATTTTTTTTCATCGACACTCTTCAATTCCCGTTTAATAAGAGAGCGGAGATTTTGAGATATATAGTGTAAATTTTCTGCTATCCCTTCTTGCATTTGTATAGTTGCTTTATCATGTCCTTTACCATTATAAAATACGCCAAAGCCTTTAACGAGTGAGTCAGATTCATTAGATAGGTTAATTATCTTAACTACGCCTCCATCTTTAAGATTATCGCTACTTACTAAATTAAAGCTAGCTTTTTTTATAAATTTGGCGTTTGAATGAGTATTTACTGTAGCTCTTACAACATCAGAGGTATCATAAATTTTTACTCCACTGATTGCATTATCAGCGTGTTGAATAGGTTTGAGCAAGCCGTTGAATACATTATTCAAGTCCTCTATAATGAAATCATTTTCTTTAATTGTGCTTTTAGTTGCAGTAAAAACTAAATTATATGTTCCTGAACTACCTTTATTAGCTTTAACCTCAACACCAGTGTCATTTTTAGCGTTGTTAATGGCGGTCATTATACCATCTAGAGTGCTACCAGAAGTTATTGTAATTCCTATATTATTGATGAAAAATTTACCAGGAGTTAACAATTTTTTATTTGTATAATCGCCGTCAGGATTAGTAGCTATAGAAGATGATGTATCTATGATACTGCTATCCAGCTCTATTGTCTGCTGTATATCAGGATCAACACTAAATAGATTATTCAATATTTTATTATAATCGTTTAGTTGAACCTTTTTAAAATTATCAATTTCTTGCTTAGTTGGCTTATCATTATCTTTATAAGGATTTAGCTTTAAAAATAATTCACCTTCTTTTGACCCAGTAACAACTTCAGCCTTCACCCTAGTTTCTTCTGATCTTAGATTAATTTGCGCTATTACATCTGATAAAGCATAATTAGGCTTAAGCGAAATAGGTATATCATTTATATAAAACTCACCTGCAGTAAAATAACCATTTTGATAATCGCCATAATCTTTGACTATTGGAGAATCAATCTTAGTTAATATTGCCTTGCTTGTAGTTGATTTAACTACTGCCCGATTAATATCAATATCTAAGCTATAGCTTTTTATATCTATATTGCTTTCTAATCGTTGTTGTCTATTTGATAAAGGCGATATATCACAAGAATCAGAAGAAAAAGACAAATTAAAGGTATTTTGGACTTTAGCTAAATCTTTTGTTATAGACTGAGCAAATATGACCGGATCCAGTTCCAATAAATTTTGAAAGTCCATTTTCTTATTATCTTCACCTTTTGACAAAGGCTTCTTAACGCTATGTATTCCTATTCCAGCTGATATTAGATTCTTTACTTCTTCATGCAAGTTATTCTTAATTTGTTCTAAGTTATTATTGTTTCTAATTTTAGCACTTTCAACGTAATTGCCATCATTATCACGCTGTTGCTGTTTATTAATAAATGTAATAACATCGTTATAAGATGTTATAAAATTATCTACTTTCTTTATAATATTAGAGAGGTTATGTTGAACTCTAAATCGCAAAGTTTTACCAGGTTCGGTATCGCTGTATAGATAAAATTTCGCATTGAAATTAGTTATTGTGTTAATTTGGCTTTCTATACTGATACCATTAATAACTACTACTGCATTATCTGCCTCTTGTACGATAGTCTCATATCCTGTATTAGCTTGAAATACATTCCCAAATACACTGAAACCTCCTGTGGTTGTGTCTACAGTCTGGGAATTATCTTTAATAACAAAAGCATTATTTTTTCCAGTACTATCAGATTTGAGCACTAAAGAATATTTGCGCGGCTCAATTTCCAACACCTCTGCGGATAATTTAGTTTTTTTGCTAAGATTATTAATTTTCTTTTGAATCTGATCTAAGCTATCACCTTCGAAAAGTTCTATGTCTGCAAAATTTTCGTTTTTTCGAAAAAAATTGTTTACTCCACCAGTAAATATATTATTAGGATCGCTTATACTATAATTATTCTCTGCTCCTAGGTTTTTAGAAACAATTAATAAATAGGATTTAGTATTATCTGTAGGATCTTCTACTAAAGAAGCTTCTACATTTGGGGAGCTACTATTAATTTTATTGACTATAGTTGATAATGAATCTGTATTATTTAATTCAACTGGATTAGAGTCTATATAAAAAATACCACTTTTAATCTTTGGTAAGCCGATATCATTCCTTCCTACTATAGTAGTATCTTTGTTATAGCTGTTTAGAGTTTTCCAAGCATTATCTTTAATTTCTATTTGAAATGTTCCTGCTTTGAATTTACCTAGAGATGTTCCTCCTGCTGCTTCAGTAACGCTATCATAGATACCTGTATCACTAAATATAATACTTTTCCATTTTTGCGCTTTAGCAACTTGACTTATAGAAATCGAAATATCCTCTGTTCTTGCACCATTATTCACATCTATATTGATATACTTAAGAGAATCTTGAGCGGACAAACCTAATGGAACTACTTCTCTAGGTGAAAAAGCATCATTATTCATGTTAAATGGAGAATAGCGCAAAGCAGAAATGTGATCTTGCCAAGATGATATAAGTGAATTAAGGTTTGTATAGGCTAATTTTTCTTCACTACTGAAAGTAATTTTATCATCTATTGCTTTTATTCTATCATGAGCAGTCTGAGTATGGATTTTCGTCATAGCAGAAATATCTAAACCCAATAAGCTATAACTCTTTCTACCGCCTAAAGTTTCAAATGATTTAAGGTTTAAAAAATCCCTCATTTTGAATAAACTCAATAAAATTGTTTTTTACCTCACATCATAATAAGCTTTCTATTCAAAAGAAACAACTAATTTCTTATTAAAGCTATACCAAATTTTCATATAATTTTTAATATTAAGTATAATTAAATTTTTTAATTACACTTACTCCTATATAAAATATCGGGGTACTGCAAATTGTAAAAAATAGCTTAAATACATAACTATTAAACATCAATGTAATGTACTGCTCTTGAGGTAAAATCTTAAATAAAGTCAGAAAACTTACTACAATAAATGTATCAATCAATAACGATATTGCTGTGCTGAGATTATTTCTAAGCCATAATAGTCTATTACCTGTAATTTTACGTATTGATAAATACAGTAATATATCTATAGATTGAGCTATGTAATTTGCTATGATAGAACCGATAAAAGCTACTCCATAAAATCCAAATACTTTATTAAATTGTTCATCACTAATTTTAGACCAATTAGTCGCCTCTAATTGGTTAGCTAGCATCACTATAAGCATCACTGTAATATTCATAGCAATGCCTAATTTTACACAAAATCTGGCTTTTTCCTTACCATAAAATTCAGCTACTAAATCAGTTAATAAAAAGGTTAGAGGGTATATTATAGCTCCAACCGATAATTCAAATGTATAAATAGATTTGATAGGCAAGTATACGAACTTTTGGTAAATTAGATTGCCTGTAACAATTAATACTGCAAATAACGTTGATAATACACTATAGGTTTTTTCTTCGTTTCTCATATTTTGTTTCCTATTAATTTTCTGAATAATTTTTATTAAACGCTTAACAATTAAATACTATATTTTGAGTTTTTATTTATATATTTTAGGTGATAGTGTACACTATCACCTGTGTTATTCATAATAATTTTATTACAGTTATATATTTGCAACTTATGTTAAAAACGATTCCAGTAGAAGATAGTAATAATATATCGAGTATTAATAATATAAGCTATCCCTTAATAGGCAAAACAGTATTATTACGTATTGATTTCAATCTTCCTATAGACAACTCAAATCATATAACAGATTATTCTAGGGTAGTAAGTGCAATTGATACAATAGCTTATTTAGTTAAGCAACAAGCAAAAGTAGTGTTGTTAAGTCATTTTGGTCAGCCTAAAAATGGCAATAATTATGAAGAGCTAGCTCAAAACAATCAACATTTATCATTTGCAAACTTTTTTCCACAGATAGAAAAATTTTTACTCAAAGAATATAATTATAAGCTAAGCTTTAGTGCATTAAAGATTGGTAGTAATGAACTATCTGCAGAGGTGAAAAATCTTAAACAAGGCGAAATATTGTTGCTTGAAAATATAAGATTTTATCCAGGAGAAATCACTAATGATATTGTTTTTGCTGAAAAAATATCATCTTTAGGCGATATTTATGTTAATGATGCATTCTCTTGCTCGCACCGCAAGCATTGTTCAATGGTGGGTATACCAGCTTTTATACCTTCCTATGTGGGGTTTAGTCTTTTAAAAGAGCTTAATGAATTAGAAAATCATTTAGGTAAATCATTTGATAATACTTTCATTTCTGATAAAAAAATAATCACCGCCATTGTAGGTGGGAAAAAAATATCAAGTAAACTACCTTTGATATTTTCTTTAAGTAAAAAAGTGGATTACTTAATAATAGTTGGTGCTATGGCTAATACTTTTCTTAAAGCTAATGGATGCGAAATAGGTAATTCTTTCTATGAGCAAGATTTCTTAGAACAAGTGAGGCAATTTCTCAATACTCCTAATCGATGTAAAGTGATAATTCCCGAAGATGTAACTGCTTTAGTCGATTCAATGGAGATAAAAACAATTGATTGTATTGATTTATCTCAACAAAGTGATAAAAATTTTCAAATACTAGATTTGGGTCCATCGACTACGGCATCTATAACAGAGATATTGAATAAGTCTAATTTAGTAATTTGGAACGGACCTGCTGGTTACTGGGAAGATTATCGATTTAGAACAAGCACTACTGAAATAGCCTCTGTTATAGCTAATCTCACTTTAGCAAAAAAAATTATTAGCGTTATAGGTGGTGGCGATACTTTAGCTACCGTTTCAGAATTAGGATTAAATAATGGCTTTAGCTATATTTCAACAGGAGGTGGAGCATTCTTAGAATGGCTAGAGAATGATAATTTACCTGGAGTCTTAGCTTTAAAGCGTATAAAACATACAGAAAAAAGTAACTAGTTATAATTACAGTATACGAGATAATACAAGAGATAATATAATGAATTTTGATATAATACGGGCATACGACATTAGAGGAATTTGGGGACAAAATCTAACTGAAAAAGAAGGTTATCACATAGGTGCATGTATGGCTATCCATGCATTAAGTTTAAATCATTCAAATAGTAAACCATCAATATTAATAGCATATGATTGTAGAAATAGTTCAGAAACTTTAAAGCTGATCTTAAGTAAAGGAATTATTGATTACGGATGTTATGTTATAGAACTAGGTATGACTGCTACCCCAGCGCTTTATTTTGCTATGCATACTAATTTGCCATTATTATTCCCACAGCCTAGTATTGGTATAATGATTACTGGATCTCATAATGGTCCAGAGCATAATGGTTTTAAAGTGATGTTAGGTAGTAATTGCTTAAATGGTAAAGAGATAAAAGAAATTTTATCTTATGACTTAAGTAAATATCATAAGGTAAAAGATAAAACACTAAAAACTCAAGATTCAATTGAGCTTTATAACGTTGATAATCAATACATAGAGACTATATTAAATAAAACTGATCTCGCTTATAATGATACTAATAATAAAGATAATCAGGATATAAAAATCTTATGGGATGCTGGAAATGGTGCTAGCTCTAATTTAGTAAAAATTCTAGTCAAACAAATTCCTGGTCAACATATATTGATGAATTGCGAGCCTGATGGAAATTTTCCTAACCGTTCTCCAAATACTAACGCATCTAGTTTAGCAAGCACTATTAACTCAGTATTAGAACTCAATTGCCAATTAGGTTTAGCTTTTGATGGTGATGGAGATAGAGTCGTAATGATTACTCAAGATGGAAAGTTAATTAGAGGAGACTATCTTCTATTAATTATGGCTTATGATTTTCTTTCGCGTAATAAAAATGCTAAAATCATATTAGACGTTAAAGCTAGTCAATTGGTGATAAATAAAATAACAGAATGGGGAGGTATACCTATACTTTCACCTACAGGACATTCTTTACTTAAGCGTAAAATGCGTGAGGAAAAAGCATTGCTTGCTGGAGAAGTAAGCGGGCATATATTCTGTGGTGAAAATTATTACGGTTTTGACGATGGTATTTTTGCTGCATGCTATTTACTAGCTATTTATATAAAGAATAAAGAGATTATAAATGATATACTCAAAATTATATCTGATAACTTCATAACAGATGAAATCAAAATACCTTGCAACGATAAGCAAAAGATTGAGATTGTAAATCAAATTCAAAATGATTTAAACAAAGACGGAATAAACTATCTGAGTATAGATGGAATACGGTATCATGATACCCACAGCTCATGGGTGTTACGCCCCTCTAATACTGAAGATTGCATTATAGTTTTAGCTGAAAGCAATAATAAAGATAATCTATACAGATTAATTAGAATGCTGTATAAAAGACTAGAAAAAGTAGCTCCAGAATTAAATTATGAGCAATTATTAAAATTTTTAAAATAAATATCGATATATTAAATTAATAATTTTTAAAAATTATAATAAACAAAAAGCCAAGAATGCATTCACAGATTAATTTAGTAACTTAACCAAGTTCATATCATAAAGTTATTAAATTAAAATATTTAAAAACTAATAAAAAGCTAAAAGCAACAAAAGCATGTATTTTGATAATCATAAACTAGCGTACAAGGTTAAAGGCGGGGAACCTATTATGGGCTCTATATCTTGTATGGGCGCAAAAAATTTTGTTACTAAAGCCATGGTTGCTTCGCTTTTAAGCGATGATATAACATACCTCCATAATGTTCCTAATATTGGTGATGTAGAGATAACAGAGCATATGCTTCGTTCGGCTGGGGTAGAGGTGAAATGGATAGGTAATAATACTATAGAAATCAACCCTAGTATGCTTCAGGAATCTCATGTTTCTCTACCTGATTCTAGGACAAATAGAATACCTATTTTACTACTTAGCATTCTATTACATAAGTTTGGTACAGCTTTAGTTCCTATAGTAGGAGGCGATGATATAGGTAGACGAAATGTTGATTTTCATATAAAGGCCTTAGAGCAGTTTGGCGCTACAGTTAAAAAGGAAGATAATAAATATATTGCTTATAGAAATTCCAGTCTGTTAGGCTGCCATATTCACTTACCTTATCCATCAGTTGGAGCTACAGAAACTTGTTTGTTTTTAAGTGTTTTAGCTAAAGGTACTAGTGTAATCCATAATATTGCTGTTGAACCAGAAATTATGGAATTAATTACTATGCTGAAATCTATGGGAGCTATTATATTTTTAAGTTCTGATAGAAAATTGATAGTTCATGGGGTAGAAAAGCTCAGGGGAGCCAATATGCATATAATCGGTGATAGGATAGAAGCTGCTTCATGGGCTGTTTTAGCATGCGCTTCTGATGGAAAAATAAAAGTTTCCGGTGTTAGACCAGATTTGTTAGGGAATTTTTTATCTTATTATAGTTTAGTAGGAGGAGGATATAAATTAATTGATATTGATGTGATAGAATTTTATCGAGAACGTAAACTTTCTCATGTTATGATTGAAACTGATGTTCATCCAGGATTTTCAACAGATTGGCAACAACCGTTCGGTACTTTATTGACTCAAGCTGAGGGTATATCTGTTATACATGAAACAGTTCATGAACAACGATTTGGTTACTTAGACGTTTTGAACAAGTTAGGAGCTAAAGCGCAAGTTGTTAAAGGGTGCTTGGGATCATTACCTTGCCGCTATAAGGGACATGATTATGGTCATAGTGCTTTAATTCATGGACCAACGCCTTTAGTTGCTATAGAGGAACCTATATTTGTTCCTGATATCAGAGCTGGGCTAGCTTATTTAGTTGCTGCAGCTTTAGCAAAAGGAACAACAACTTTAGTATCAGTGGAGCAAATAGAGCGTGGTTACGGTAATTTAGCTATTAAGTTAGCTAATACAAATTTAGTAATAGAAAGGTTAGGTATATAAATATACTAACTAGATTGTATAATAAATAATAAGAGAATTTGCAAAAATTAGATGGCCAAGAAAAAAGTTACTTTCATTCCTTTATATCGTTTGTTTCCTAGTGTGATTACCATCATAGCTTTGTGTTTAGGAGTAACTGCGGTACGTTATGCATTGGATGGACATTTTAATATAGCTGTATCGTTAATTTTATCAGCTTGTTTTATGGATGGGATAGATGGGAGAGTAGCTCGTTTTTTAAATTCAGTTTCTGAATTCGGTGCGCATTTAGATTCTTTAGCTGATTTAGTTAGTTTTGGTGTTGCACCAGGAATAGTTATATATCTTTGGTCTTTAAATCAAATCTCGTACATAGGTTGGGCTGTTATTCTAATATATATAAGCTGCTCAGCCTTACGTTTAGCAAGATTTAATGTGCAAAACATTACAACTTCTACATCAAACAATACTCCACATATTCACGATATACAGAAAATAACCCATCATAAAAGCAGCAATAGGCCTCTTATTAATAAGCATAAAAAAAATTTTTTCTTAGGATTGCCAATGCCTGCCGCAGCAGTATTATCATTAACACCAATGATATTCACTTTTAAGATATTAGAGAATTCGGTATTATCGCCAATATTTATAGCGATATACACTTTGTTAGTAGGCTGGTTGATGATCAGCAAGGTGCCTGTATTTGCAGGTAAGTATATTAAGGTTGCCCCTAGAAATATACCACTAGTATTACTTTTTGTTTGGATACTAATAGTAAGTATAATAATTAGCCCATGGTTAGTATTACCTATATTAATATTTTCTTATGTATCTTCCATTATAATAGGGATAATATACTACCATATCATGATGAAAAAGTTGATAAATCATTATAATAAAAACATAGAAATATAATAAATATTTAACAGGCTAAGCAATGACTGAAAAAATATCAAATCAACTTACCCAAAGTGATTCTTTAACGCAAAACCAAGAAAGTAATAATGAAGATAATTTTACTGCTTTTGATCCCAACCTAGTAGAGCTAGCTTTAGAAAAGTTAATAGAAGTATTAGATAAAGAAACAGTTGAGATTGAAAAATATAGTATAAAAGATAAGCCCCTAAACCTTTCAGAATTTATTGAGAAAAAAAGTGATATTATCAATTTTCTTGAGTGGCAAAGCAGATTAATAGTTTCTTACTTAGCAGATGGTAAAGCAATTGAGAATGAAAAGCAAAAAATAAACGCTAACAACAGAATATCTGTAAACGTAGGAAAGGAAGACGATAATAGTATAATAATAAAACCAATCGATGATATCTCACAACAAAAACAACGCATAAAAGAACTGCTTCGTAAACTTCATGCTTCTGCTGAAAAAAATTTCGATCAAATTAAAAGAAAAAAATTTATTACTGATAAAATTATCGAAAGTATTACCTTAAGTGTAAATGAAGAAAAAGAGCAATTCAGAGGTTATAACAATAAAGCAATAAAAGCTAACAATGCCTCAGGTAAATCAGTGCCTCATGTAGTATTAAATGAAAATGTTTAATTTTATAAAAAACACTAATAGTAGAATCGTTTGAGTAATTTACATATTAAAAGCAAAATCTATGGCTTTCTAAAGAGTTTTAAAATTATGAATTATTGATTCTAACTTTAGCTTTAAAATTAGCCCAAAAAGTTTCGATGGGATTTAGATCAGGAGAATAAGGAGGTAAGAAAAGAATTGTGCAACCAGCATTTTCAATGAGATTTTTAGTTTTTTCTGATTTGTGGAAGGTAGCATTATCGATAATCACAACTTGGCCATGTTTTAAAGTTGGCACAAGAAAGTTTTGGATCCAAA
>CAYLWW010000048.1:5377-12109 GCA_964387585.1 uncultured Candidatus Midichloriaceae bacterium | reverse complement strand
TTACTCAATGAAAAATAATAAACCTAAAGTTAACATGAATCGATCCTTAAAACATGCTTAATCCATTATTGGGGTTGTTAGATAAAAAAAGCATGAAAAGCCGGCCAATTTCATTATTGGAAAAGATTCTATTCAGAAAACGATCTATCGTTCAAACCCTGTTTTCCGTACTCAAGGCCAGATTTGATCTAGAACCCATAAGGCATCGCTCCATTTGGAACCCTCTCCAAACCTTCTATCTTTTTCCTCCACCTAAACCCTTTTCACCTACTTCCCTAAAAGATAGCTCTTCTCCCTCTTTTGTTTTTTTATCACGTTTTACGAAAATTTATTGAATATCTAATTTTAGCTAAATATAAATTTTCTAACTTGTATTAGACTTCTTTCATACTATTTTTATACTACTTTGACTATAATATGGTGTTAGTAGAATAATTAGTTATGCAATAGCTCTTAATCAATACTTATTAAGACTGTTTACATTAAGACCTGGTTTATGAACCTAGGGCTTAAGTTATTATGTTAAAAATTTGTTATAAGTCAGGAGATAAATGCATTACTTGCTCATTATGATTATCATCTAAATAACTTTTACTTTCACTCTCATTAATTGTAATAGCATTTTTTTGATAATAATAATTTCCTTTGTAATCCTTAATAATGTTAGAATCATATAAATCTATTAATGCATAAACAGTTTTGAGTCCCTCAATAGCCATAAATAAAGGCTTTTCAACATTATATGCCATAGTTAGTAGCCCAAACTGATGAGTGAGGTTAATAGCATTAAATACCGCTTTATAATCATACTCATATGCTATACATGAAGTTGTTCCAAGAAATAGTGAAATTAGTGATAAATATGGATTACCAGATAATAATAATGAAGCAAAAGCATTAGCTCCTCCTTTAACTAGGCACTCTATTGGTGCTAAATACTTCACTTCAATTTCAGCACTTGAAGCTATATATGGAATTATATGCGGTAAGATAAGTTTATCTAAGGCATTTAAACTAGGGCCAATTAACAGTGATTTAGTAAGTTCTGGAAATTTATAAGCTATCATTGGAAGTAATAAAGGGTAAAAGTATAATTCCAAATTTTGAGGACATTCAATCTTATTCCCTAACTTACTAGATATATCAGTTAATAACCGGCAAATAACATCTGTATTCTGTAATACGTATAAACTCGAAATAAACTTGTCCAAATGCCCATCAAGAGCTTTAGTTAATTTTTCATTTCGCAAAGGCAGGCTTAAATAAATATCATTTAACTGATGAACGGTTAGCTTTTTTAATAAACCTAAATCAACATCATTCAGTCCTACGAAATACTGAATATCTTTTGAAAAATCCTCATTTACTTTTTTGTGCCATAACTTTATTTCTTCTTTAAAAGCTTTATTGCTTTTAAAAAATCCTATAAATGATAACACCTCATCTACTGTTTTATTAATAATATCCTCACTTACGCTACTACCATCTCTACTAATGGTTAACTTTTTTACTTCATCTTTAATTTCTCTATAACTTTTTATAGGATCTATGTTATTTTTACTTAAGTCATTAAATTCATTGTTATTAGCAATAATAATAGCTGTAATACTAGGAGATATAGAATTGAATAAAGTAAAATTACTTAAACTCTCTTCAAATATTTCTTTATTTTCAATTAATTGTAATATTTTGCTAAAATTAGCAATATCATCTAATTTATTAAAGCAACGTAAAAATTGGACAATAAGTTTCTTATCATCTAACTTAGTAATTTTTTCTTTAGGCAGTATTGAAAATGCATACTGAAATGCTGATAGATAATCCATATCATCATAGTATTGACTCAAAATATTTAGTAATACATAGTTATTTGCTGATAAAATCTCACCAACTGTGTTAGGTACTTTAGTTGAATAACCTAATAAAAGCTTAAAAGATTCCAATTTTCCACTTTCAGCAGCACTTAAGATATTTTTTGCTAGATCCTTATGGATTAAAAAATCTATATCCTCATTATTTCTCGCTATATCTAACACTACTTTCAAAGATTTTGGGTAATCGATAATATCTTCAAATATTATATTATTATTTGTACTTAATAATGCTTTAACTATTATATCGTTTCCTGGTAAAATCTTATCAACTATATGTAATAGCATTTTTAAAATTTGTGGATTACTAACAACTTTATCAAATAATTCATGATCACCTTGTAAATCCTCAGTAAGTAAATCATCCACTTTTACTCCTTTTATATTTATTATTTTTTTCAAATAATTTGGATTACTAATAACCTTATCAAATAATTCGTGATCATTTGATAAATAATTAAAAAGTAAACTATCCACTTCTTTTATATTTATTATTAAATCAAAATAATATGATTCACTACTAATAAGCTTTTTCAACATTAAATTATTGTACGATAGGGCATTCAAAATTGATTTCCCCCCATCTTTCATTTTGCTTACTTCATATAATAAGCCAAAACAATCATCTTCATTTTTACTAAATATTTTAATAAATATTTCTACATTTTTATCTAACAGCTCCTTAGCAACTTCCCTTTTCAACGACAAATCCTTGATACTACTAACTATCTCATAATCTGATAATACATCTTCTATTTTAGCATTATCTAACGTAGCTTTTACAAGAATCTCAACAATTTTTGCATGATCATTGTTATCAATAGCTTGTAATAAGCTTTCGCTTTCTTCTGTAATGTTTTTCATAAATATAACTTTATTTAAATATGATTTAACAACCTTATTATTTCATATTTAAAGTTGAATAGCACTATTATTTTTATACTCAGAGTTGAATATGCTATTATTTTATACTCTTAACTGAATATAACGTTTGTAGCTACCTATGCCAAGGAGAATGAAACAGTTAAAATGAGCGGTGAGCGTCAGCGAACTCGCGAAATTTGATAAGGCAAATGTTGGAATCTCTTTGGTATGATTCATTTAGCATAGAATATGCCTAACACTACTTTTACCAAATATTAAATTTAAATAATAAACACAGAAGAAATTTACTTAATTTCATTCGACAGTTACTGACTTTGCTAAATTGCGTGGTCTATCTGGATCATAACCTTTATGTATCGCAGTATAATATGCTAACATTTGTAAAGGAATAGAGTAAAATAAAGGTATAGATAATCCTGTTATTGTAGGTATTTCTATTGAGTGACTACATATATCTTTTACTTTCTTAATTCCGTCTTTTGAACTAATCAAAATTATTTTACCATCTCGAGCATTTATTTCCTGTATATTAGAGACTAATTTATCGTATGACTTTGATTTAGGTGCTATCACTATTACATTAGTTTGCTCATCTACTAAAGCTATTGAGCCATGTTTTAGCTCTCCTGATGCTATTCCATCACTTGGTATATAAGCTAATTCTTTCATTTTTAAAGCACCTTCTAGTGCTAAAGGATAGCTTATATTATGTCCTATATAAATTAAGTTGCGAGCTTTACTAAAATCAATAAAAGAATTTTGTATTTGTTCACTAACATAAGCTATTGTAGGCTCTAGTTTATTTATATCATTTATAAGTGAATTTAACTTATCAACCCAACTTTCATTACCTTCTTGTTTCATAATTTCTATACACAATAATGCTAAGCTGAGTAGCTGAGCCGTGAAAGTTTTTGTAGATGCGACTGCTATTTCTATTCCTGCATGTGTTAGTAAAAGGTGATCAACCATCAATGATATTTGGCTATTGTTTATGTTTACTAATCCTGCAGTTATTAAACCAGGATGGGATTTAACATATTTGAGACAAGCCAATGTGTCAGCAGTTTCTCCTGATTGAGAAATAAATAGGTACAATGATTTTTTATGTAGTTTTTTATAGCTTAACCTAAACTCAGAGGCAATTTCTATGTTAACTTGTTTGTTTGTTAACTCTTCTATCCAATATTTGGCTATATAAGCTGCATAAAATGAGCTTCCACAAGCAATGATATATAATGAGTCAAATTGTTCCCAATTTATATTACTAAAGTTATAGTTACTACACGCAATATTGTTAATTTCTTCGGTGTTTATAACTGAATTTTCTGATATTTTTGATAAAGATGGATTACAGTAGTTAGAAATTAGTGCCTTCAAAACTGTAGGTTGTTCATATATCTCTTTTAGCATAAAGTTATTGAAACTCCCTTTACTTCTATTTAAAAAGCCACTTTTTTCTACATATTTAGGCTGAGTTATTATTTTATTACCATCAAAATCAGTAATGCTATACTCATCATGGGTTATGACTGCAATATTTTTATCACTTAGTGTGATAACCTTGTCAGTATATTGTGATAATGCTAAAATATCCGAAGCAACGTAGTTGCAGCCATTACCTAACCCTAATATTAAGGGTGATCCATTTTTTATAGCTATAAGCTGATCATGTTTATTACTAAACATGATCACACAGGAGAATGCTCCTTTCAATTCCTTTATAGCTGAATATACCGATTCTATTTCGTTCACACCTTGATTAAGGTAATATGAAATTAGCGCAGGAATAACTTCAGTGTCAGTTTCACTACTAAAATTATAGCCTAGTCCATTAAGCTTATCTCTTATTTCACGATTATTCTCTATTATACCGTTATGTACTACTGCTACCTTATTTACCACTATTGGATGAGTATTATTAAGACTAGGTTTACCATGAGTCGCCCATCTAGTATGACCAATTCCTATATTTCCAGATATTGGTTCTTGTTTATATAGGCTATTAAGTACACTTATTTTACCCACTGATTTGCACAACTGAAACTTGCTATTGTTTATTGTTGCGATACCAGCAGAATCATATCCACGATATTCTAGTACCGATAACACATTAATTAAACGTTCTACTATATCAAGTTTAGGATCTATTATTCCAATTATTCCGCACATATCATTACCATACGCTGTGTTATCTTGATTATTTGATTATTCAATTTTTTTGTTACAGCAACTAAATAAAGTAGTGTTATGAAGTTGCTAATATTTATCATCTTATTTTAAATAAATCTGATTATCTAAAATAGATTTAAGTATTCAACTATTATTCCTGCTTAGCTATCTTATTGATATATCTTGCTATTACGTCTATTTCAAGATTTGCTACACCACTTTCTATTGTTAAAAATTGAAGATTAGTGCTTTGATAGCTATAAGGTATTATGTTAACTGTAAACCATTTTTCATCTAAATTTATTTCATTTACTGTAAGAGCAACGCCATTTATTGTTATTGAACCTTTTTTAGCTATATATCTAATTAAATGCTCAGGTATATTAAAATACAACTTATGAGAACTAATTTCATTACTACCATCTATATATTTCAGCTTTTGTTGTTCTTTTTTTAACAATTTAATTGTTGAATCAACGTGACCTAAAACGAAATGACCTTCTAAGTGCTCACCTATTACTATTGGTCTTTCTAAATTTACTACATAACCTATTTGCCATAACTTGGCGTTTGAAACATCGAGAGTTGCTTTAGAAAGTTGAACCCAGAATATTTGATTAATTTTGTCAGCTTGTTCTTGATCTACATATATTTCATTTTTTACTACAGTAAGGCATATACCGTCACATGCTACTGAATTACCTTCTTTTAAGGAAAGCCAAGAACTTTGATCTAGTGCTGGATTATTGTTTGAATTAGTATGTTGAATTTCAATTGCTATATTTAGCTCTGTTGATTCAGATAAATAGGATATTTTTCCTAATTTTGTTATTATGCCGTTAAACATTTCAATTTATAGAAGTGATTTTAGACCAAGGTTTACCTTTAACTAGATGATTCTTTACGTTATCTATTACTATTTCTTCATTAGCAAGTATTTTTATAATATAAGTGCCATTTTCTCTAATGTCATTAGCAGTAATATTTTTTTCAGCTAAATTACACTTATCATTTCCATTAATATTGATAAATAGATTAGCAGAAAAACAAGTAAATTGCTTAGCCAAATCATTAACAATCACTACTTTTTTATTATGCTTTATAAATACACAGTAATGAGAATTACAATTACTTATATTATAGTTATTTAAACTTTTTGGCGCAAAAGATGTTTTTGAGTAAGCTTGACTCCACGCTTGTTGGCTGTATCTCTCACTTTGCCTTGAAGAAAAAATCAACTTCTCATTCTCTAAACTTGTTTGTTTATCTAGTTTACTTACGTCATGTTTTACAGCAAATAACTTCTGATTACCTGATATAATCAGATCTGGCAACTCCTTATGATACAGCGTCAATATGCTTATAGCCAGCATAGGAATTGCAATAAAGCGAATTTTATTCTTCACTAAACACCATAAAACTTGCGCTATCACTATAAGCACAATACCTAAATCACTAAAACTGGGCAGGTAATTGCTAGCATAAGGTAGTTTGCTAATAAAAGTTGATATAGCAAGCATTATATTGATCCCATACTCCATCAATAATAAAGGAAAATGATCAAGTTCTAAAGGCATAAGCAGTAATCCAATCATTCCTAAAGGCATAATTATAAAATCACTTAAGGGTACGCAAAGTAAATTAGCAATTAAACTATATGATGAAATTTGATTGAAATGATAAATTATGAATGGCATAGTGGCTAAGCCCGCAACTAATGAAGCATATGTTACGCTAAGTATATAGATTGAAATTGTTTTTATGGTTTTAAATTTATAGTAGCTAAAGTGGCTATTGTCATTTT
>CAYLWW010000048.1:0-5367 GCA_964387585.1 uncultured Candidatus Midichloriaceae bacterium | reverse complement strand
TTGATTTTGAGAGTGGTGCCGGGTTTAAGGAAGTCTGATTTGAGTTTGTTGTAAATGAAGATGTTTTGAAGTGCATCGAAGATTTCCTTCTTCTCTCTTTTATTGATTGTTTGCACAACCTCAATATTAGAATTTTGATTATTGCTCAATTCTTTGCTTTTAAAGAAAAAATTTACTAGGGTTTTATGGCTGTTTTGAAACCCAGCAATTAGTGCTAAGCAAGCTGCGAAAGACATTTGTAAACTTGGACTAAATAAGTTTTCAGGAGATATCAATAAAATCGTTGTTGCAGAGATAGCTAGTCCATGTAACGCATCTGGATATCTGTCTATTATTACTGCTACTAGTAATAATCCAGACATTATAAAAGCACGCTGTGCTGACACAGGTGAGCCGCTTATTAACAAGTATGCAAAACTAAAGCTTAAAGCTATAAAAGCAGCAATTTTTCTTACATCGTATTTTAAAGTTACATAAGCAATATTACCTAATATTGCTCTTACAAAGAAAAAAACTATTCCCGCTACTACTGCTATGTGCATACCTGAAATTGCTATTAAGTGGGCAGTTCCAGCTATCCGCAACGCATTAAAATCATCTTTACTGATGCTTGCAGAATCACCTATTAATATTCCTGTCGCTACACTTCCTGCATATGGTGACATTACTGACTTAATTCTCTTTATTGCTTTTTCTCGTATTTTATTCACAAAAGAATAAAAGCTATCAAAATAAGAGAGATTATTATTTTCATAAAAGTGGTTTTTCACTAATTTTATCTTATTTGTGGCGTATCCTATCGCTCCTAGTTCTTTAAAATAAGCAAAACGGCTAAAATTAAACCCATCAGGCAAAACTGGTGAAGGTGGAGGTAATAACGTAGCTTGAACTACAATATAATCACCTATCTTTAAATTTTTGCTAAATTTTTCACGCGAGCTTATTCTTACTTTATAAGGGATTTTGCTAATGTTGAGATTGTTATTATTGTATAATTCGTTATTAAACATTCTCTCTTTTTTGTAAGTGCTTATATCATAAGAGATTAATATAACGTTATTTAAGTATATCCTGGTATTATTTTCTTGAGCTTCTATTTGATATACTTGCCCTTTTACTGTTGCTTTTTCTAGTTTCTGTTGCTGGAATGTAGTATCGATCGATCGTACTCTTAGTTCGCAAGCTATATAGCCTAAACTGATGTTTAGAAGTACCTTTCCTAAAGTAATTATGATTATAGCTGCTGTACAGAAAGTCTGGTTTAATAACCTTGCTGACACTTGTTGAATTAGGTTTATAGTAATTAATAAACCTAAGCTCATCCCTATTAATAATTGAAATTTGATTTGCAATAAGCTATTAAAGTATAGTGCTATACCTATAGCTAAAAATAACGGAAAATATAAAAACCTATTAATATATGAGTATTCAGTTATTTTTAAAGCTGAGTTATATATTCTATCAATATAGTTATAAATTCTGATTTTAATGCTTTTAAAATAGCTAAAAAACACGGATAATAACTTAATCGACAAATAATTTTTTATTAATACAGAAATAAATATAGTATAGTTAGTAATTATTGTACTAATAAGTCGATAATTTATCTACACTATAACTATTTATTAAAATGATAACATTAAAATAAACTTAGGTTTTAAATGAGTCAAGGGAATAAGGCAGAAATAAAGCTACCCATTTGGCGTTTAGATTCTTACAAAGGTCAAATGGGTAAGGTATTGGTAATAGGAGGATCGATGCATTATTATGGCGCTCCAATATTAGCCGCTTTAGGTGCAGAAGCAGCGGGAGCTGATTTAATAACATTAATAGTTCCTCCATCTCATGCTGAAGCTGCGAAGTCTTACTCATTAAATTTTCTTCTAAATTCTTTTCAAAATAGTGAGTTAAGTGTTCATGATGTTCGCGGTATAATATCGTTATCCGAACAAAGTGACGTAGTAGTTATAGGTAATGGAATAGGCCAATCAATAGATGTTCAAAGAGCAGTATTAAGCATTCTTAATGCTCTTGATATCCCAGTAATTATTGATGCTCAAGCTTTATTCCCCGCTATACTTAGTGTGAATAGTAAGTATATCCAAAATTGGATTTTAACACCTCATCGTGGAGAATTTAAGCGCTTATTTGGATGTGAAATTACTCAGGATAATCTTGTTAATTTAGTTGATAAATACGGTTTTACTTTATGCCTTAAAGGGATGATAGATCATATAGTAGCCCCTAATATGTATTATGAAAACAAAACTGGCGTTCCTCAAATGAGAGTAGGTGGTACTGGCGATGTATTATCAGGTATTATAGCTGCTTATCATAGTTTAGGAATAGATAGTTTTAACTCAGCTAAATCCGGAGCTTTTTTATGGGGAAAATGTGGAGAAGAATTATTTAATAAAAAATATACTTTAACTGCTCATGATATGATAAAATGTTATGGTAAAGCAGTGCTCAAATTGATAAAAAAAAGTAGCGAAAGTATTGTGGAAAACAAAGCCTATGATGACACTTCAAGTAATAATACTTACAACTAGTTGTTATAAGTAGGATATTATGTTATTGCAATTTATTGCTTTACATGCTATTCAGCGATTATCTAAATATCATTTAATTTCTTTATAACTAATTAATTTAGTCTTTGCTTAAATTATTAAATTATTAATTGTAAATTATCATTTGATCGATTACCTTATCTTTTTGCATGTTATTCAAAATAAAGTTTTTTATTCCTAAAAAGTCATAATAAAATATAAACCAATAAATTTAATAATAAATGTGATTATAGGTTGCGCTAGATGATAGAGAATTTGCTATATAAAATGATTGATATAGTTGAAGCTTTGGGTTACTTAGGGATTTTTATTATGACTTTAGTTGAAGGTACTTTTGTGCCTATTCCTAGTGAAGTGACGATGATACCAGCGGGGTATTTAGTAGCTACCGGGGAATTTAAGCTTTGGTTAGTACTATTATGTGGAATATTGGGGACTTTGTCTGGTGCTTTACTTAATTATTTCATCGCTTACTATTACGGAAGACAAATAGTTATGAAATATGGCAAATATTTCTTATTTACTCCTGAAAAATTACAGTACATTGAAAAATTTTTTCAAGTTCATGGACCTATATCTACTTTTATAGGTAGAATTGTTCCTGGGCTCAAGCATTTCATCTCCTTTCCTGCTGGTTTAGCTAAAATGAATATAAGGTTATTTTGCCTATATACTGGTATAGGGGGAGGTTTATGGGTATCTATCTTGGTCTTTTTAGGATATTTTATCGGAAAGAATCAAGATGAAATCAATATTTATATGAGCAAGATTAACTATGCTGTAGTGATTGGCGCCTTACTAATAATAGCACTATATATCTTGCGTTTAAAATATAAAAATAAAAAATAGATATTGAGTTTATTTTAGTTTTCCTATGGTTAACTTTAATTGCAATTATTTTAAAAGCCAGTAGGGTTAGTTATGTATTTATAATAAATATATGTAACCAATCTATTAATGTTTATAAGTAAAATTTTCCCTCAGTATTTTCATGGTCGATATAGGGCTATAAAAGACTATGTGAGTTACTTTTTATTATCGATTTATTTTCTTTGCCCATGGTTAACATGGGATAGAGGCTTAGGGAATACTAAACAAGCTTTATTAGTAAACATTCCCGAAAGGCGAATTTATTTCTTTAACATAGAATTTAATCCTGAAGAAACTTATTATATAACCGCTATATTGATTATAGGGGCGCTTAGTTTATTCATCGTTTCCTCAATTTTTGGTCGTTTATGGTGTGGCTACTCTTGCCCTCATACTGTTTTTACAGAAATTTTTGTAAAATTAGAAAGATTTTGGCAAGGCGATCGTAACGCTAGAATTAGGCTAGAACAAGAACATTGGAATAAAGAAAAGTTTTTAAAAAAATTATTTACTCATCTTAGCTGGATAATTGTTTCATTTTTCTTTGCTTTTGGCTGGGTTAGCTATTTTTATGAAGCTCATGATTTAGCCAAGGATTGTTTTAATCTTGCTGTATCAGCTAACGGTAAAATTTGGTTAGTATCATTAACTATCTCTACTTATTTTTTTGCTGGTAACTTACGTGAGAAAGTATGCATATATATGTGTCCTTACGGTAGGTTTCAATCAGCAATGTTAGATAATAATAGTATAATAGTTAGTTACAATGAATGGCGAGGTGAGCCCAGAGGGCATATCAATGATGATCAAAGTGGTGATTGCATTGATTGTGGTAAATGCGTAATAGCATGCCCTATGGGAATAGATATACGTGATGGTTTGCAAGTTGCTTGTATTAATTGCGGTTTATGTATTGATGCTTGTGACTCTGTTATGGGTAAATTAAATAGACCATTAAAGCTAATTTCTTATGATAGTGCTAATTCGATGAAAGTAAAAGCTCTAGGGTTAAGTAAGAAATTACCCATACTGACCTCTAAAGCTATAGCATATATGGCAGTTTGGGTTATAGCAGTATTATTGCTATTTTATAATTTAGCTAATAAGAGTCAGTTTAGCTTTATGGTGAATAAGGAAAGGAACCCTATGTTTATTTTAATGCCTGATGGTAGTATCAGAAATGATTATAATATTAAAATTTTGAACCATACCTTAAAAGATAAAAAAAGACTTGAAATATCTGTTAATAATAGTGATATACCCTTTTTGATTCATATAGTAGGTAAGAATAAGAGTAACAATTATGAGCAAAGCATAATATTAAATTTAGGTGAAGATAAAGAGTTAGATATTAGAGTTTTAGTGAAATTACCTAAACAGTATTTAAACTCTAATTTAAAGAAAGAAATTCCTATAGAATTCATAATTTTTGATCAAGAAAAGAAAGAAAGAATTGCTAAATTATCAGCTTTTACTTCCCAACCTCAGTTCGGGATTAGAACTGAATAAGAGATAGAAGGTTTGGAGTATTTGACCTCAGTTCGTGATAAAAGTTTAAGCTGCATAATATAAGTTGTGATTTTTAGTATAATAATTAATTTTAGGTTTAGATTTTTTAAGAGAATAAGCAACTAGAGTCGAAATTATATGGACTAAAGCGTTAATTGGTGAACGATGTACCGAATAAACGAGGTTCATCTTATTTTTCAGATAATCAAATACTGTTTCAATAATAGATCTTTTTTTAGCATCTGTTTTTCAAATAATATAGTCATTCCAGTTGACATTAATATGGATAATTGATATAAATAAGGGATGTTATATTCATTAGATTTACGTAAAAAAGTCCTAAGATTTATAGAAGCAGGAGGTAGTAAGAGCTCTGCCTGTCGAGTTTTCGCTATTTCTTGGTCTACTATTTATAATT
>CAYLWW010000047.1:0-12269 GCA_964387585.1 uncultured Candidatus Midichloriaceae bacterium | reverse complement strand
AATATCCCTAAAACATCTCTCTTAACTCCTTCCTAATCCATTATTGGGGTTTCTAATACTTTAATGATTAATTTCTTAAAATTATCCTATATCATTAATTCCATATTGAGCATATAAAGCTGGATCTGATAACAGCTTTAAAGTTTGTTCGTGGTCGTATTCTATTTTTACTTTTGCTATTCCATTCCTTAAAAAACCTAAATCTATTGCAGCTTTTTTAGATAAATCTATTATACGTTCATTTTTAGAATATGGTCCTCTATCATTTACTATGACTTTTACAGATTTTTTATTTCTTAAATTAGTAACCTTTATTATACAAGGGATAGGAAGTGAATTATGCGCTGCGGAATAAGCATTTTCAATATAAGGAGAGCCACTTGCGGTAATAAGTCCAGCAAAGCTACTGTTGTACCAGGAAGCTATGCCTTCTTCAATAACAGAGTTATTAGAATTTTTATGCCAAAATTCTTTATGCTTAGTAGTGGCTTTAGTTTTTACTATTCGTTTTTTTAATTCAACATTTCTTTTATATTTGTTAAATTTTACTTTCTTATTTTTATCTATTATTAAGTAAGAATTATCAGGTTTCTTCTTAGAAAGCTTAGTAAATTTTTGTATTTTGGAATTAGCGATATTGTCTTCATGACCAGCTTCAACCTTACTAATAGGGAAAAACGATGCTAAAAGAGAAAGTAAAGCAAAAACGAGAAGTTGTGACTGAAAAACCTTGCTCATTACCCTTATAGATATATTGTATAATTTATAAAAAATTAGTATTTTCCACTTGTATAACGAAGTAATATAATTAAAGAGAGCTATTTACATAAAGTGATAAGTCAGAAATTTATTACTCTATATAAATAGCTCTCAAAAGAAAGTCTTACCTCAGTTGAAGCTTGTTATATCACTACATAGCGATATGACAATGTGGACGTAAAAGATAAAATTATTTTAATTCTACTTTGGCGCCAGCAGCTTCTAACTTTTGTTTACACTCTTCAGCTTCTTTTTCAGAAACATCTTCTTTTATATTTTGAGGCAAGGTATCAACAAACTTTTTAGCGTCCATTAAGCTTACATCAGGCTTAACTTCTCTTATTACTTTAATAACGTTAAGTTTTTTATCAGCATCTACTGCGGTAAGCACTACAGTAAATTCAGTTTTCTTAGGGGCTGCCTCAGCTGCAGGTGCTGCTGACTGAAGAAACTGCATAGCAGGAGCAGCCTTAACGTCCCAACGTTCTTCTAATTGTTTCCTTAAATCATTTAACTCTAATACAGTAAGATTTGAAAGAGTTTCTATTATAGGTTCTAGATTTATGGCCATATTTCAATTAACTTATTCTAAAATGTTATTAGTTTCTTTATTCTCATCTATAAATAAAGAGCTGGTTTTTGTTATTTTACCCACTACAGTGTAAAATTTAGTTGTGTTTTTTTAAAGTCTTATAATCTTATAATGACTTTATATATTATGCCAATAACTATAACAAATTTATGTTACTATAGCAAGTTGATAATTAAAATAAATATTTTATTTAAGCAACTTAACTAACTTTTTTATCAGCATATGCATCAATAGTTCTTACTAATTGTTCACTTGGAGCAGCAATAACTCTTACTAAAGAAGCTAAAGGAGCGGCAATTATACTGACTATCTCACTTCTTAATCCATCTATAGAAGGTAATGATGCTAAAGTATTTATAGTTTCAACATCAATATGTTTATTAGTTATAGCTCCGCCTAGAAGTTTTATCTTTTGATTTTCTTTGCAGAAATTCACTAAAGATTTGCTTAATGCTGTTGGATCACCTTCACTATATATTAACATTATAGGTCCAGAGAGTAAACTTCCTAAGCTTGTTTCGTAATCTGAATCTTTTACAGCTAGTTTTGCTAAACTATTCTTAGCAACAATGCACTTACTGTTAATTTTATTTACACCTCTACGTAACGTATTGAATTGCTTTACAGTTAACCCATTGTTATGAGCAACAACAACTATAGAAGAAGCGCTAAATATACTAGAGAGATATGCTACATTCTCTTGTTTTTTTGACCTATTCACTTATTTTTTCCTCAATAAATTTTTGTAGATTAAATAACCTATTAATATATCAATCTATTAATAGCAGAATTATTTACTAATTTATAAAAAACAACTAACGTATTATTTATTTACGTTAAACTGCTCATATCTAGCACTATTGAAGGCCCTTGAGAAATGCTTAAACAAGCCTTTTGCATATAAATACCTTTACTAGCAGTAGGTTTTGCTGCCAAAATAGCATTATATAAAGCTTTAATATTATCTTTCAATGAAGATGAATCAAAGCTAAGTTTACCTATTCCAGCATGAATCAAACCAGCTTTTTCAACTTTATATTCGACTTGACCTGATTTAACTTTTTTTATCGCTTCCACTATGTTTTCCGAGACTGTGCCAATTCTTGGATTAGGCATTAATCCTTTAGGACCTAATATTTTTCCTAATATTGCTAATTTAGGCATTATATCAGGAGTGGCTAAGCATGCATCAAATGTTACTCCATTAGACTTAACTTTTTCAATTAATTCCTCTCCGCCCACTATATCTGCACCAGCTTGCTTCGCTTCTTCAAATCGTTCTGGACGAGTAAAAACTGCTACTTGAAGAGTTTTTCCTAAACCATGGGGCATAGCTATTGATCCACGAACGACTTGATCAGAACGTTTTGGATCAACCCCCAGCTTAAATACCACTTCAACAGTTTCATCAAACTTAGCTTTGCATAATTCTTTATACTCCACCATAAACTGTAAAGCTTCATCCAAAGTATAGAGCTCTTTTGTTATTAAAGTTAAAGCTTGGCTTAGCCTTTTGCTTTTTTTAGACATGTTAATAAACTTATTTAAAGCTTTAAAATAAAATTAATTTATACAGCTACTTACTTGTATGGAGTATAATTTATATACTTTCCTCAAGTATTTAGCTACTTATCTCTAATCTTCAGTTACTATTATGCTCATTGAGCGTGCAGTACCTTTCACACTGGATATAGCTGATTCTATTGAATCTATACCCATATCTTCAATTTTCATTTTAGCTATCTCTAATACCTTTTCAGCACTAACTTTTCCTACTGTATCGCGTCCTGGAGTTTTAGAACCTTTTTCTATTCCTGCTGCTTTTTTTAATAAAAACGATACAGGAGGAGTTTTGATTATAAAAGTAAAGCTCCTATCAGCATAAGCTGTTATGATCACAGGTAATGGCATCCCCGTTTCCATATCCTTAGTTCTTTCATTAAATTGATTACAGAACTCCATTATGTTTAAGCCACGTTGCCCTAAGACAGGACCTATTGGAGGGGACGGAGTTGCTTTTCTTGCAGGTACCTGTAATTTTACTTCTGCTATCTTCTTTTTCATATATTACTTATATTATTATTTTTTATTTAGAAAACTATTTTATATAATCTTATAAAGCAACACTTATTGAGATTTTTAATAATAAAATAATGTTTTTTTATTCAGTATTAATTCTCTCTACTTGCTCAAAACTTAGTTCCAAAGGAGTTTCGCGACTAAATATAGAGACAGAGACTCTTAACTTCTTTTTATCATTATCTACTTCTTCAATTATCGCTGAGAAGCTTTCAAATGCCCCATCTATTATTTTAACCATTTCTCCCACTTCATAAACTTCTTTAACTTCAACATGCCTACTAACTTCAGCAACTTTATTTAATATCGCTTGCACTTCTTTTTCTGATACTTCTACTGGCTTATTAGCACCTCCTAAGAACTTAGCAACATATTGAGTACTTTTTACTAAATTCCAGGTTATATCATTAAGAGACATTTTTATCAACAAATAACCTGGAAAAATATTTTTCTCGTAAGTAACTTTTTTTCCTCTGCGTATTTCATTAACTACCTCTACAGGAATAACCAATTCTTCTATAAGGTCATTAATGCCTTTTTTCTCTGCTTCTTCTCTTATTAATTTAGCGGACTTATTTTCATAGCCTACTAAAGTATTTACTATATACCACTTAGGACTAGACAAGGTTAAATACCCCCAAAATTTAAAAAGAACTCTATAAAGCCATAGAACAAGTAGTCAGCTAATAGAAAGAACAAACTTGAAATAGCCACTGCAAAGCCTACTACGGCTGTAATTACCATAGTTTCTTTGAGACTAGGCCACGATACTCTTTTAGCTTCTATTTTTACTTCTTTGAAGAACTTTATTACTTGCACGGTTAATGTTTATTCTTTTTTGCTGATTGATTATTAATTGCATGTTATTTAAATATACTTTATAGCTATTCGCTCGCTTCACGTCAATAATTTATTTAGCTAGTATGAAGTAGTATAACTAAATAATGTATTTAGTGTATATGTTATTATGAGGTATTTTTGTTTTTAAAGCATTAGCTTAATAGTAAATTCGAACAATCTTTCTGTATTAGAGAATAGAGTAAAACGTCTGAAGGAACTTCCCTTATTATTCTATACTCTCTGAGTATACCTTCCCGTTTAAATCCAATTTTTTCTAATAATTTCTGCGATGCCACATTATTAAGCATTGTTTTAGCTTCTATTCTATTAATTCCCATTTTTTGAAAAGCGAATGAAACTACATTACTTAATGTTTTTGTCATAATCCCTTTTCTCCAATAATCTGGCATAAGATCATAACTGATTTCAGCACGCATATTATAAATATTCCAACTATTAAACCCTATTGTTCCTATTAAGTTTTGCTTTTCAGATTCAGCAATAGCCCAAAATACTGATTGTTTTCTGTAAAAAAGCCCTCCCCAAAAACGAACTTCTTCTGAAGATTCGTTTAAGCTTTTTGGTATATCTTCATCAGATAAATACTCATTTACTAGTTTATCAGACATTAACATAAAATATCTTTCGCTATCATTTAAGCTAAGATCGCGCAGCTTTATATTACCCAAATCAATATTAGGAAACTTACTAAAAAAACTCTGTGAATTAAATTTTTTCAATTTATTAATTTGTTAATAGCGTTGTTTTTATTATGATTACAGTACAAAACATTTTATTTCTTGTCTATATCTATATAAATATTAGTAATTATGGTGTTTAAGTTAGTTTTAAAATTGTTAAATTTCATGAGAAGAAGTATGGCTTAGTCTTTCTTGTATTATTTTATCAGCATGTTCATGTTTTGAGTTTTTACTTTCTTCTTTCACGTTTTTTTTCACTTCTTCTTTTACAATGTTTTGATTAGGTTTTAGATTTAATGCTTCTACTGATGTTTTTAATGCTTCTACTGATTCAATAACAGAAGGGCTAAGTGAAGTGATTGTATTAGCTCTTTTTTTTGTTGTTTCATCCATATTAATTTCCATGTCATCTATCTTAATAATCGTTTTTGGGGATGGCTTTTCTATAGATGTACCAAAATCTGCCACTTCAGCTTTTTTCTTCTCGTCTATTTCTGAGTTGAGTTTCTGAAACCCTTCATTAACCTTTTTTAGCTCATTAACATATTTGGGTTTTTCTCTTCCTTCTTCTGTATATAAAACGTCAATTAATTCTACAGATTTTGTTAATGAAAATCCTTCTTTTACAAAACTCTTTAAACTGTTAAGGTAAAGTTTAGTATCGCTAACTACTTCATGGTTTTGTATATATTCTTTTTGGCTTTTATTGCTTATTCTCGATTCTGCTTCATTAAGCTTTAATCTTTTAATTCCTATTTCTGGATCTTTCTTTAAATCACTTGCATTAAATGCTTTAGTAGTTGTTGCTAAATTCAGTTCGTCATTATAATTTTTTTTGTAGTAATCTATTGCTTTTTCTATTATTTCTATATTACTTAATTCCGTTGTTTTTTCTTTTTCTAATTTTTCTTGTTTTTGCTCTACTATATTGCTTTTGCTATTTAGTAAATCCTCTTTCTTTTTTGTTAACATATCAATTTTTTCTTGAACAGCTATTCCTTTCCATAAAGCAATTTTCAGTTGTTGTTCTACGTAATTTTCAGCACGTTCTTTTATAGGTTTGTTTAAATAGTCATCTCTGTAAGTATTTAACTTTTCTCTTAATTCCTCTTTACTGATTTCTTTCGTCATCTTATTATCTCTTATTTCTTCACTTATCATTTTTATAGCATAAGTATTAGCTTCTTCAGAAATTTTATATTCTAAAAGCTGGTTTCTTGATTGCCCATCTTTATAATCTATTCCTATAATTTTTTTATAATCGCTTACGTGTTTTGTTATAAGCTCGCATTTTTCTTTATCTAATTCTTTAGCTTCCTTAGCTTCTAATCCGACTCCTAATGCTGTTACTGTGGCAGAGACTGTTGCTCCTACTATTGCTACAACGTTAGCTGACACCACTGCGCCTGCTATAGCGAGTCCAGTTGCTGGTCCTGAATCAATTAAAGCTGATAAACCACCTTTTAGTGCTGATTTATTTCCTCCAAGCTTTTTCTCTAATCTTTGTTTACTTTCCTCAGCTTTATTATCATCATGTTTTGTAAGTTTTAGTTGCTTAATTGTGTTTTCGCGCTGTTCTTCTACAAGTGTTTGCAATGTTTCTCCAACTTCTTTACTAAAAAGAAGAATGGTTCTCCCTATTTCTTTTTGTGTAAATCCTTGATTATTAGCTATATCGTTTACATGCCCTATTTCTTCTTGAATTTTGCGTATATCGTAAATTTTCTTAGCTTCCATTCCTATTCCAAATCCGCATATAGGAATTAATACTGCTGTGATAGGGGAAAAAAATGCCGCTATTACCGTGCCAATTACTCCTAATGTTTCTAGGAACATCGGGCTTAGAGCTTTATCTAAAGTGGAATTTAGTTTTTTCTTTCTATCTATGTGTTCAGATTCTAATATTGCAAGACCTTCTCCAGCGTCTGTAATTATATCGGCAATATCGGCAAATTTTTCTATGAATTTTATTATATTTCGTACAGTTCCATGATGATGTATAGGTAAAGCCATAAATTCTCTTGATTATATTGATTGGTTAATAAAAAATCATTTAGTTCAAAGATTGTGTATTTTCATTTTCATGATTGATGTAGCTTTAATTTTGTTTGTATCCCTTCTTAGTCAGCACCTTTTAAGTGTGTTTTGATTTAATCATGTATACTTTAGATAGTAAACTATCATTTGCTATCTAAGCAAGTGAATTTTTTGGAATAAAGCTAGCGAATTAGTGTGTTTTAGCTATAGAAACTAAAGCATTGAAAAATCTAATTTGGGACTTACGTATAATGGTAAAATATCTTACCATTTATCCTTGTAAGGGGTTATAATACGTTGTTATATATATTTTTTTTTAGATCAAAAATTTTATTTATTATCTATTTATTAAGCTTGACTTGAGCTATTTGATATTATAGTATTTTGCTATATTTTTATTAAACGCTTAAATCAATTAATTCAATTGTAAAAACATTGTAAATAGCGATGATATTTAATAATAATAATGATATTAATTATATTTAAACTAAAAACTTAAATTGCTTGCTTTAAAACAGCGAGTTTAACAAGAAGTAAAATAATAAATTTTATAAATTAAAATAAAAGAGTAAAAAATATGGCGAGTTTAATGGATCAAATTTTATCTGAACAATCTGCTGCAGAAGTGCAGAAGTATGCAGGTATTACAGACCCTAGTAAAATTGGTGCTGCGGTTCAACAGCTAAGTAAGGATGGAGCTAATCTAGTTCAGTTAAAAACTTGTGCAGAAAATAACGTAGCTATAAATTCAGCTGCTGATGTAAAAGTAGGTACTACTTCAATACTTACAATTGATCCTGCTACTGGAAAAATCAAATTAAATGCTGATGGTGATAAATTTGTTAAAACTGTAACTACAGTTTCTGATGTTAAAGTAGGTAGTGATGAAGTACTTACAACTGCTACTGATGGTACACTAAAGTTTAATACCGCTGGTGATAAATTTGTTAAAACTGCAACTACAGTTTCTGCTGTAAAAATAGCTGGTCTCGAAATACTTACAACTGATCCTACTACTGGTGCACTAAAGTTTAGTACTGCTGGTGATGGAATAGTTACAGCAATAAATAGCCTTCCTGCTGTAAAAATGGGTACTGATCAAATACTTACAACTGATACTGATGGTAAGGTTATATTAAGTCCTGCTGGTAAGAAAGCAGCTAGTGATGCTAAAGCAGCAGGTACAGCTAAAGATTTGGAGATAGCTGGTGTAAAGAGTGTGGCTAAAGTTGATGGTGATAAAATCGTTTTAGATACTAATGGTACAACTTTAGTAAAAAGTATCGCAGATGATTTAAAGCTTGATACCAAAACAATGTTCACCTTAGGTACTGACGCTAAGTTTGTAAAAACTGCTGATGCTACAAAGGCAGAAAAAACCCTAACTACAGTTACTACTCCAAAAATAAATGGTAAACAAGTAGTTCAAGCTAATGCTGCTACAGGTGAGCTAGAATTAACACCTGATGGTGTGAAAGCAGATAAGACTGTAACTACAGTTACTACTCCCCAAATAGGTGGTAAACAAGTAGTTCAAGCTAATGCTGCTACAGGTGAGCTAGAATTAACACCTGATGGTGTGAAAGCAGATAAAACTGTAACTACAGTTGCTACTCCAAAAATAAATGGTAAATCAGTAGTTGAAGCTGATGCTGCTACAGGTGAGCTAAAATTAAGTGCTGATGGTACAAATCTAAACGCCGGTATAGGCCATTTTAAACCTGCTGTTGCTGGGGCGTATAAGTACTTCCAAGACAGTGCTTCTACAGCAAAAGCTGGAGCTGTTGTGCCTTCTTATGAGCAATTACAAGCTAAAGTTCTTGCTGATTACGTTAACTCGGCCACTAATCTTACTACATTAAGCGCTATTAAAACAGAAGCAACAACAGCAACAAAAGGTATTTTTGAGTATTGTGGTACAAAATCTACTGCTGGTACTGCTGAGCATAATGACTGTAAAGTATTATGCAAAACTACCGCAGACTTAGGTGTTGGTGATTACTATACTCAACTAACTACAATAACAGGTTGGGCTGATTGTTCATAAAAATAACTTAAAAGCATATTTGCTATAAGGTTATAGAAGCATTAAGTCAACTAGGTGCTATTAGCTTTTACTAAAAGTTGATAGCACCATGTTTTTAGCTATTTTTTTATTAAAAAAGTTTATTAAATATCATGAAAAAAAATTTTATAAAATTATCTACGCTTCTTGCGTTGGGTGTTAGCGCTGTTAGCATAGCAAATGCTGCTACAGTAACTACCTCAACTTCAGTAGTAAATCCTAATACTGGACTAACTAATACTAAAGTTGTTACTAATAAAGTAACTTCTCAGCAAGCCGTTCCAGGCATGATTGTGCAGCAACCAGCAGCACCAATCATTACCCAAAGCCCTGCTCCAACAGTAGTTTCATCTGGTAATAATGGCTCTTCAGCTCTTTCTGGCTTTTATATTAAAGCTGATGTAGGTGCTGCTATTCCTTTAGGTTTGACTGAAAAAGGTAAGATTGAAAACATTTTTGATAGCAATGCTTTCGACTTTTACAATGCTAAATCACCTAAAACATCAGTTATTTTTGGTGGTGGTCTAGGTTATAAATTCAATGAGAATTTTAGAGCAGATTTATCTGTGTCTTACTTAAATAAATCCAAGTTTGATGCTAATACCTATGCCAAGGCTGTAGCAGATGGTAAATTAGTCATTATAAATAACAAAACAACACAAGAATTTTCATCTTTGCTAGCTATGGTAAATGGTTACTATGATGCTGGTAAGATTATGGATGTTGTTAGCCCATTCTTTAATGTTGGTGTTGGTTATGCCCGTGTTAAAGCAGGTGAGTTAAAAATTTCTCAAGTAGGTTATGATCAAACTACAACAATCCCTTCACGCAACAATAGTAATTTTGCTTGGAGTGTTGGTGGCGGTTTAAGTTTCGCTGTAAACCCAAATTTATATGTTGATGTGGCTTATAAATACTTAGATATGGGTAAAGCTCAATCTGGTGACCAAAGAGCAACTAAGACTGCAATGGGAACCGAATCAAAAAAATTAGCAGACAATCAATTAATAAAACCTAAATTCAGAGCTCATGTTGTGACTGCTGGATTACGTTATGTGTTCTAGTTAAAGAAAAAATATAGTTTGCTTGTTTTAAAGTAAACTTATTAAGTAAGACAAGGCTCTTCTGCTGAAAAAGTAGTTGAGCCTTGTTCTTTTTTTAACTCACCTTTGATTATAAAATCTTGCTTATAGAGATAAAACAATGTTATAATTGCAGTTAAGATTAAATTTTATACCAAATTGGAATGTGACTATTGTTATTAGTTCTAGTGCTGCTAATAAAATCAAAAAGTTATCAGCAGAAGAGCTGAATGCCAGCAAAAATCGCGAATGTGAAAAAAATAACGTAGAAACCCCTGTTATATTTAGGTTGCGTATTGAAGTGTTGGGGGGAGGGTGTTCTGGTTTTCAATATAAATACTACCTTGATATTAAACGTAACGAAGAAGATAAAATCTTTAATTTTGATGGGGCTGAAGTTATAGTTGATGAAACTTCCTTTAGTTTTATAAAAGATAGTATTCTTGATTATATTGATGACCTTGGTGCTGCTTATTTTGAAATAAGGAATCCTAATGCTGTTGCCAAGTGTGGCTGCGGTAATTCTTTTGCTATTTAATATTACTTTTACTTTACTAAGCACTAGAGTGCGTAATTAAACTTTTTATAAATAATGTAAGTTATAAATGCTCAATCATTCTCCTACCATTACTGTGATGATGCGTGCTTGTAATAAAGCTGCTAAAGTTATAGCTCGCGATTTTTTAGAAATTGAAAAACTACAAGTAGCGAGAAAAAGCATTCATAGTTTTGTTTCGGCTTCTGACATAAAAGCTGAGCAAACTATAGTAGCGGAATTGAGAAGAGATAGACCTAGCTATGGTGCTATTGTTGAAGAAAGTGGTTATATTAACCCTGAACAAGAGCCTAAAGAATGGGAAGTTAAAGCTGATGCTACTGCTTATCGCTGGATAATAGACCCGATTGATGGGACTTCTAATTTTATTCATGGTCATCCTAATTTTGCTATTTCTGTAGCATTAGAAAAAACTACTTGGTCTAAGCTATTAGCTAATTCTCCGTTTTTTGAACAAGAAGATGATAGTTTTAATAAATTTTCTACAGTCAAGCCATTTAATGAAATAGTAGCTGCAGTGATTTACTTACCTGTGACGAGAGAAACTTACTGGGCAGAAAAAGGAGGAGGGGCTTATTATATAGATAATTGTGGAAGAGAGTCTAGAATAAAAGTTTCTATGCGCTCTCATTTGCATGATAGCTTAGCTGCTACCACATTATCATTTGATACTACTACACAATATAAAAAAGTTTATAATTTTTTATACAATAAGCATGTCAAATTCAGGGCATCTGGTTCTATAGCCATGGATCTTGCATTTTTCTCTAGTGGTAAATTTGATATATTAATTTATAATCAACTTATGGTCTGGGATATAGCTGCTGGTGCTTTAATAGCGAAAGAAGCAGGAGGGATTTTGAATAAAATTCCTGATAATAGAAAATTTAATAACCAAAATATGTTAGGTGGTTTGATCATTAGCAATGAAACATTATCTCGTCATATTATAAAATCAATTAATGAAATACAAGAGAGTAAAATTTCTTAGATAATACAGAATTTTATTTTGTTAACTATCTGATTTTTTAATCTTTAATTATCTATTCCTTTGTATAATTAAGAGATTGTTTAGTATCGGTAAGAAGTGGTTAGGATTTAGGACGAAATATTTTGCGTAAATTCTCAACTAAATTGTATTGTGGTCACTAAAATATTGGAAAAATACACTTCTTTATCTGATGCTGTCGATTATGTTTATATAGTTTACTTATTAAGTTAATATGACTAGAAAAGATGAAATGCTATAGTTTAGATTTACGTAAGAGAGTGATAAGTTTTGTAGAGAGTGGGCAACAGCCAGAGTGTAATGCTCTATATTTAAACTGAACAAATCTACAATTAATAGGTAGTGGCTGAGATACAAGCAAGAAGGTCGCATTAATCTTAGGAAAAATCTAAGTAGTAAGGAGAGAATAGACGTGGTTCAGTTAGTAAAGTATGCAGAAGATTATCTCTTGATTCTAAATTGAGTGATATAGGTTTTTGCAAATTTAATGTTACAACCCCAATAATGGATTAAGGATGTTTTAAGGATGGATTCATGTTAACTTTAGGT
>CAYLWW010000046.1:0-12389 GCA_964387585.1 uncultured Candidatus Midichloriaceae bacterium | reverse complement strand
CTCCTATTATTATTAGCCATAATTTTAAATGTAATGCTATAGTTAGTTCTATATCATGATTATTTTGCAAATATAATTTGAACTTCTCTAATTTACTATAAATAATATCTAACCTTTCTAAGAAGGATTTTTTTTCTAAAAATTCTTCTAGAAGCTTTTCTTTAAAGTTACTTATTGATGAGATATCAATTGAATATTCTAATTTTTCTTTAGCAAGCTTTAATAATTTATGAAAAAAAATTTTGCTATTCTTATAAGATCTTAAATAGTTTAATTCAAACCAATTTAAACTTTTATAAAATGTTTCTTGTAAACAAGATTGGGGGTGCTTTAAAATTTCTAATAATCCGCTTATTGAAGGATTTTTTTCCATACAATAATTTAGAATCATTAAAAAGAGTTTTATTTCTAATTTATCAGCTAAGCAATAAGGGATGTAATTAGATATAATATTTAGATTATTATGTTTACTTAATTGTAAAGATAATTGAGTATATATTGTATTGCATATATTAGTGTTTGAACTAATTATGCCAATCTTATAGTTTGTGTTATTAATTGCTCTGTTAACTGTAATTTTACAAATCTCATTAATTTCAGTTATTGCATTAGGATATTCTATAACTTTAATTTTATTCGTTAATTGAGATTTTATTTCAGTTTTATTCCATTCACTTAAATAATGATATGGGTAAAAAACTTTTGCTATTATATCTTCATTATATTCTACTTGAGCTAGATTTATTACTTCTGATCGAGCAATGTTTACGTCATGTAAAAACTCTTTTATATGATGCTGAGGGTGTTCTGGAGTAATATTATCCCAAATTATTTGATTTAGATTTTTATCTAAGCCCCTTACTATTATATTTATATTGATTTTCTTATTTAGGTATAATGAACTAAGTAATTCGTTTATATATGGAATTCTTATTGTTGGTAGTATGCCTATTATATCGCAGTTAATTTGAGTAGCGTTTTGTATTAATTGACTAGCCAAAACAAGTTTATGCTGATTAAAAATGCCTGTTTTTTTTGCTACTTTATTTTCAATATAATTGATTATATGAAATAAAAAATTTTCATTAACATTTCCTTTTGCTAAATTTTCTTTTTTAATTTTATAATGATAATATTCTGAAATAGCTCTATAAAGATTATATATTAACGCTATGTTATTTTGTAAATTGAATATACTTTCTGCAACTGGAATCGAATGAAATTTTATAGCTTCTTTAATTAATAGCAGCGCTTCTGAATCAGATATATTATTTAAGGATTGTTTTTCACTATTGGATTGCCGTTTAGGTATAAATAGATCAATATTATCAGCTATTTCGTTATATGCTATAACTTTGAGGAAAATATTTTGTTGCTTAAGATTTTTTAAAAATTTTATGTTATTTATAATATTTTTATTAAATACTTTACCAGGAGAAAGGATAATTATTTTTTTAAATTGAGAATTACTCTTATTGGCATTATCACAATGATTCAAGAGGAATTTAAAAAATATTTCTTCAAATTTATGGCTAAAAGGTATATTTAATATTGCCATATGTGTGACTTTAACTGCTAATTTTGTTATTAAAGTTAGATCAGTATTTCAATAAGTTACTTATTAGTATTATATAAATTACTTTGTTTATTTATTATATGATTTACTATCATATAATGTTTGCTATTTAATTCTCTTAAAAACCTTGATGGCACACAGCTTAAATAACTACCAAACATCCTACGATTATTAACATATGAAATATGTAGATGCTTCTTAGCTCTAGTAATAGCTACATATCCTAACCTCCTTTCTTCTTCTAATCCTGGAGTACCTTGTTCATCTAAGCTTTTTGCGCTAGGGAATATTCCTTCTTCCCAACCTGGTAAAAAAACTATATCGAATTCCGATCCTTTTGCAGCATGCATAGTCATAACTTGCACTTCAATTTCACCTTCTTCAATAGATTTTTCCTGACCAACTGTTAATATGTATTGTATGTATTGAGTTAAATCATTAAATTCTGATAAGCTGTTTAATAATTCTTTAACATTTTCTGCTTTATCTCTATTACTGAAATTATACTTACTATTTTTTTCAATATATGACCAATAATCTATATCTTCTATTATAGTATTCATTAGCTTACTAGGAGAAATAGTATTAGCTAATTTTTGCCATTTTAATAAATGATTGATTAAGGATTGTAATCCTTTGATATTGCTAATACTTCTATCATTACATAACTTTTGCCCTGCTTTCACCAAAGAAATTGATTCTTTATTTGCTAATTTACGTATTTGTTCTAATGTTACAGAGCCAATACCTCGTTTGGGGGTATTAATTACACGTTCAAACGCTAAGTCATCGTTTGGATTTACTAAGATTCTTGCGTATGATAATAAATCTTTTATTTCAGCTCTTTCGTAAAATCTAATACCGCCTATAACCTTATATTTTACACCTAAAATATTTAAATTATCTTCAAAAAGTCTCATTTGATGGCTTGCTCTTAGCAATATTGCTATACTTGGATTAGTTTTTTCTGATTGCAACTCGAATATATATGAAGCTATTTTGTTTGCTTCTTCTCGATCATCATAGAATATATGTAGCTTAACTTTTTCTCCTTCAGAATAATTACTGCGTAGTTCTTTATCATTTCTCGTTTGATTATTTGCTATTAAACCATTAGCTACACCCAATATATGTGGGGTAGAGCGATAATTTTGACATAAGCTAATTACAGTTGCCCCAGGAAAATCAATATCAAAACGTAATATATTAGCTAATACTGCACCACGCCACCCATATATTGATTGATCATCGTCACCCACGCAGCATATGTTACGATGATGTTGAGATAATATCCTTAACCAAGCATATTGAGCAAAGCTGGTATCTTGATATTCATCAACTAATATGTATTTGAATTTTTGTTGATAATATTGAGATAATTGCGCATCATGATTAAAAAGTTTTACCACATATAATAGTAAATCGCTAAAATCCAATGCAGAAGATTTCTCTAATCTTTTTTGGTACTCTATGTATATTAAATTAATGCTAGGATAGCGTTGTGTATCATTTTTAGGTACGGCTAGAGGTAGATATAATTTATCTTTAAATTGATTAATTAGATCATAGGCTATTCTGGGAGTAATGTTATTAAAAGAATAATCATCTATTATTTGTTGTAATAACCTTAAGCTATCATTCTCATCTATTATTATAAAGTTATTATCTATTCCAATTATCTTAGAGTGAAACCTTAATATTTTAGTTGCTATCGAATGAAATGTGCCTATCCACATTTTGCTGCTTTCATTAACGCCTAGTAAATTTTGTATTCGGTTGCGCATTTCTTGAGCAGCTTTATTGCTAAAGGTTAAAGCTAATATTTCTTTAGGGAAAGCTGATTTAGTACTAATAATATGAGCTATACGATTCACTAGTACTCTAGTTTTTCCTGTGCCTGCTCCAGCTAAGACTAGTACTGGACCAGATATAGCACATACTGCTTTAGATTGTTCACTATTTAATAGCATTAAATCGCTCATTTAAATTAAATATTTCGCTTTCACCCTATGCCATAACTTTTTACTAAGCTACCACAAATCATATACCAACCATCTATTAATACGAAAAATATCAATTTAAACGGCAAAGAAATCATAACCGGAGGCAACATCATCATACCCATAGCCATTAATATTGCCGCAACTAATATATCAATTATTAAAAATGGTAAAAATATTAAAAAACCTATTTCAAAAGCTTTTTTTAACTCACTAATCATAAAAGCTGGTATTACTATGTGTAAAGGGAGTTCAGCCTTCTTTTTATCTTGCATTTTAGCAATATCAACAAATAGAGATAACTCTTTGTCTCTTACTTGTTGAATCATAAAGCTATGAAATGGTCGGCTAATTTTTTCTAACGCTTCTTCTTCCGTTATTGTTTCATCTAAAAGTGGCTGTATTCCATTCTTATAGCTTTGTTCAAATGTCGGAGCCATAATAAAAAATGTTAAAAAAAGTGCCAAGCTTGTTATTACCATGTTAGGTGGGGTTTGTTGTAAACCTAATGCATTACGTAATACTGATAACACAACTACTATCCTAGTAAAAGATGTTACCATAATTAATATACCTGGCGCTAAACTTAATATAGTTAGCAACCCTATAATCTGAATAATTTTGCTGCTAAAACCTGTACCAGTTATTGAGTCTTGGTCTAACTCTACTTTTAATCCTTTAGCATATGCTAAAGATGAGAAATTTCCTAAAAAATCTGTTAAACTAAAAATAGTAATACTTAAAAATATTACTAAAATTGCTATTAAGTTAATTTTACTTGAATAATGGTTTTTTACTATTTTATGAATAAAATTCCAAATAAGCTTAACTAACTTATTTTCAGTTCGAAAAAGTACTATCATTACTTTATTGTTTAATTTGAAATTAGTGTTTTTTATTACTAATTTATTTACTTCAATTATTACTTTAAATCTTTTATAGTATATTTTTTATTAAAGCTTTAGTTATAAATATTCAAGTAACGTAATCTAAAGTAATATTTTTGACAAGCTATTACTTTTAGCATTTCAATAGATAATACGTATGCAGTTAAAAAATATGAAGTGTACTATATTAGGGTGTGGTGGTTCTAATGGAGTACCTCAAATAGCTTGTTCTTGCTATGTGTGTTCATCTAATGATAGTCGAAATAAAAGGAGTCGATCTTCTATTTTAATAGAATCACCTAAAGCAACATTATTAGTCGATACTTCTCCTGATTTGCATGCACAAGCTTTAAAAAATAATATCATCACATTAGATGGAGTGATATATACGCATTGTCATTTTGATCATGTAGGAGGGATAGATGATATTAGACAATTAGTTTTAGGTAAACAGCCTATTCCTGGTTTTATGGATCCAGTAACAGCTAAAATCATGAATATGAGATTTGATTATATCTTTTCTCAGCTCACCAAGCATTATAAACCATTACTAAATTTAAATATTTTTCATGGCTCATTCTCCTTCCATGATATAGAAATTCACCCGTTTTTACAACGTCATGGAAATTATTTTTCTTATGGATTTAGATTTGGTCAATTAGCTTATTCTACTGATGTTACTTTATTAGATGAAGAAGCGTTTAACATATTAGCTGGAGTAAAAATTTGGGTAGTAGATTGTTTGCGTTATCATCATGCTCCAACACATGCAAATTTAGAAATGACATTAGGTTGGATAGAAAGAGTTAAGCCCGAGCAGGCTATATTAACACATATGGGCCATGAAATTGATTATTCTGAGATTAAGCGATTACTACCCAGCAATGTTATACCAGCATATGATGGTATGTTAATACAATTCAATGGCTAATAAAATATTTTATACTTTTGTTAATATTATAAAAGTTGATTTTAGCTAAAAATTTTATATTATTTGACTTAATCGAACAATTAACAAAAATTTTAAACACTAACTCACTAATTGTGATGCCAGTGTTTTTGCTAATCAATTTATTTAAATTATTTAACAAAATTTAATTTCTAAGAAATTCTTTTAAGTTATTATATTTTCTGTTAACTTCTAGTATAATTAATTTTTCATTAAGTCATTATAACGATGTTAAAAAATAATCTTTTGTCTTATAGACAATTAACTTGGCTTACTCAATTATTTAATGTAGCAGCTTTTTGTTTACCTATTGTTATTGTTATATTATCAAATGCTGGATGCGCAATTTTGGTACCTTTAACAGTAGCTACTACAGGAGTAGTTATGGCAGATGAAAGATCTTTAGGAAATGTAATAGATGACAAATTGATTTTAACTAAGATTAAAGCAGAATTTGTTGCAAATGACATTAATCATATATTGGTCAAGGTAAAGGTTAGTGTTATGGAGGGGAGGGTGATGCTTACTGGAAGTGTTGCCGAAGATAGGTACGTTGATGAAGCAGTGAAATTAAGTTGGTCTGTTAAAGGAGTAAGAGAAGTAATTAATGAGTTAAGAGTAGGTGAAAAACAGAGTGGAGAAGGTGTTAATGATAAATGGATAGCTAGCCAAATACGAACTAAATTCCTTTTAGAGAAAAAATTTAACTCTATGAATTATGTTATAGAAGTTAATCGTGGTGTAGTATATCTATTGGGTATAGCTCAAAGCAAAGAAGAATTAGATAAAGCTCTAGTTATTACTAGTAATATAAGTGGAGTAGTGAAGGTAGTTAACCATGTGATTTTAAAAGATGATTTAAGAAGAATTACTAAATGATAATAAATTAAGTTTAAGTAATCATAAAATTTTTTAAGTAAATATAAATAAAATTGCTGTTTTAAAGCTTCCATTAATTATTGTTAAATAAGTTTAGTTCATGTTTAATTCTCGTTTAGGGTTAAAGCCATTTATCATTTGGATATTGCCTTTATCGTTTTTTGCTTATCAGTTTACTTTACGCTTATGGCCAAGTTTATTGATGCAACAGATAATGGGGCAATTCCATATTGATGCTAAAAATTTTGGTTTATTAGCTTCTGCTTATTACTATGGTTATGCTATAATGCAAATCCCAATGGCTATTATGTTAGATACTTATAAGCCACGTTATGTTATAGGCTACTCTGCTATAATTTGTAGCATTGCAGTTTTACTATTTACCTATGCTGATAATTGGTATTTAGCTCTTTTTTCCAGATTTTTAATTGGAGCTACTTCAGCAGTTGGATTTTTGGGTACTTCTAAAATTATTTCTCAATGGTTTGATGAAAAGTATTATGCTCGTATGATAGGATTTACTTTTACTATCGGATTATTAGGTGCTGTTTACGGTGGTAAACCTATAAATTTATTAATAACTAATTTGGGTAGCGAATCTGTTTCTTTAAGCCTTGCTTTTGCTGCATTTTTTATAGGATTGGCAGCTATTTTATTTTTAGCTCAGCCTAAAGTAACTTCAGAAAAAGTTATTACTAAGATTACTTTTTTTGATCTTAAAACGCTTCTAAGTTATAGAATTATTTGGTTTTTAGCTGCAGCAAATTTATTAATGGTTGGTTCATTAGAGGGTTTTGCAGACGTATGGGGTGTTAACTATTTAATGATGGGTTATGGTTTAACTAAAGATAATGCAGCACAGCTAACTTCATTCATCTTTATAGGTATGCTTTTTGGAGGACCATTATTAGCGTTTTTTGCAAAATTCTCAAATAATTATTTTGTAATATTAGCTTGCGGATTAGGTATGGCTATATTATTTTGTAAATTAATTTTTCTTAGAGAAGACTTAAGTTTAGATTACTTGCCTATTATATTTAGTAGTATAGGTATTATGTGTTGTTACCAAGTATTAATATTTGATATAGGATCTAAAATTGTGCCAGTTAAATTACTTGGGGTAACTGTTGCGTTTCTTAATGCCATAAATATGTTAGGTGGAGCTTTTTTCCATAGTTCAATAGGAATCTTAATGAATTTCTTTTCCTGTGGAGAAGGGTTAAATGGCATTAAAGAATATAATTTAGAATCATATCAAAAATCTCTTATTATTATTCCTTTATGTTCTATATTAGGGGCTATAATAATAGGCACTATAAGAAGTATGAATAAAAAAAGTCTATGAATAATAAATGATAATTAATGATTATAAGCAATTTTTATTACTAATAAAAAATAATAAATTTTATAAAATAATAGGTCTTGATGTAGGAAGTAAAACTATAGGAATAGCTATTTACAATTCAGTAACAGCTCTTGCTATACCTTCCTCTACTATAAAAAGAAGCTCAATGGAAAGAGATATGAAATTACTAACGGATATAATATCGAGTAATAAGATCATTGGAGCAGTGATAGGGTTGCCTATTGAGATGAATGGAAACTTAGGCAAAGGAGCGGAATTTGCTAAGCAATTTGCTGTAGATTTAGATTTAGCTATTAATGATTTGAATATAACTTTTTATGATGAGCGCTTAACGTCAGCTTTAGCTAATAAGCTTTTAAAAGAAGCTAAGGTATCTAGAAGAATTAGAAATAAAGTAGATAATGAAGTGGCAGCTAGTATAATTTTAGATGATTTAATGAAACAATTAAATCATGTATAATTAAAATAATTTTTTATAGATAAATATAGTTACTCACATGCTTAAGGCCTTCAGTAGTAGTCGTAATCGTTATTTTATATATTTTTACTATTTTGCTTTAATAATATCTTTTTTTTGCTTTAGTCATGTTAAACTCTCTTTAGGTGAAATTATAGATAAAGTAGGGCAAATTAATGATAACTCTGGTGAAGCAAGCCCAGTTAGAATTGGCTTTAATATTATCGATCATAAAGATTCTAATGACTTAAAATTCATTATGAAACTCAATATGTTAATTGAGAATGGTTGGGTTGTATATACTAATAATCCAGGCGACATTGGATTACCATTAAGCATAAAATTAAACCAAGCTAATAGCGTTAATATTAAAAATATTAATATTAAATATCCTAATACTTTTATTGTAAAAAAGGAAGACATAGATCAAGAAGTAATAGTAAGTAATGTATATGAAAAAGAAGCAGATATAGATATTGAGATTTATCCCCAAAATTTAGAAGAAAAATTTAAGTTGGTATTAGATTTAGATTATTCTGCTTGTGGTGATAGTTGTATGCTATTTAATAAAAGCATAAGTTACGACTCAGGATTAAATGAAGATATTAAAGAAATCGAGGTTGAAAAAAAGCAATCATGGTCTTTAATTATTTTGATGGCTATTGCTGGAGGCTTAATATTAAATTTTATGCCTTGTGTTTTACCGGTAATATCGATAAAGCTGCTTCATTTCGTAAAATATTCAGGTTTAAATAGAATCGATCTAAGCATTAATCTTATTTTAATTAGTTTAGGGGTACTAGTATCATTTTGGGTATTATGCATATTTACATTGTTATTAAAAACTGCAGGTAATACAATAGGTTGGGGGATACATTTTCAAGAGCCTAGGTTTATTATGCTTTTGATTATAGTGATTTGGATGTTGATATTAAATTTGCTGGGATATATAAATTTTTCTTTCCAATTTAGCGCTAAATTATCTAATCTAAATATAAAATCAGTTTATTTAAATAGTTTTATGTCAGGTATGTTGCTTACTTTACTAGCAACTCCGTGCACCGCTCCATTTTTAACTACAGCTGTAACTTTTGCATTAAGCCAAAATAATATTTCAATTTTTATCATCTATTCGCTTATAGCTTTAGGGATGTCAGCGCCTTATTTATTAATAGCTTTTAAGCCAAAATTACTAAATATACTACCTAAACCTGGTAAATGGATGATATACTTTAAAAAGTTTTTGGCTTTACCTTTATTTGCAACTATAATGTGGTTAGCTTACGTACTAAGTCAGCAATTGCTTTTGAATTCTTTGAGTATATTTTTTAGCTTTATTATACTGCTAACTATAATTAGCTTTATGGGTTATAATATAGCAAATATCAAAATGATGTTTAAAAAGTATGCTTATAAGAGGTTAGTATCAAGGTTATTAAAGCTTGCCGTGATGTTGTCTTTTATTGGATGTATAATGTTAATTAATCATGATAGTTCTCAAGGTAATCATATTGCTGCTTTTAAAGGCAATTGGATAAACTTTGATCGTGGTAAATTAGAAAATTATATCACTAATAAAGAATTAGTTTTGGTTAATGTTACAGCTGATTGGTGCATTACTTGCAAAGTGAATGAAGCTTTAGTTTTAAAAAGGCAAGATATTATTAATACATTGCATGAATTAGGTGTGGTTTTGGTTAAAGCAGATTATACTAATCGTTCTAGTGAAGTAAGTAATTATTTATCCGAGAATAAAAGATTTGGTATTCCATTCAATGTGGTATATGGGCCTAATGCTAGTAATGGTATCATATTACCTGAGATTTTGGATAAAAAAGAATTATTAAATGCACTTAAAAATGCTAAAAGATAATTATTTTGATAATTGAATTTAAAAAAGAAAGTAAAAATTTTTAAAATTATGTTTAAGTATTTTATTTTATCATTGCTTAAATAGAGTTAATAGTTTAGTTATCGGTTCCAATGTTCATTAAATAAATCTATTATAGTAGAAAATAAACTAAAAGTTAAAAAATAATAAATTAAGGATTTTTTATATGTCAAAAGAAGAATTATTAGAATTTAAAGGAAAAGTCTTAGAACTTTTACCTAATGCAACTTTCCGCGTTGAATTAGAAAATGGTCATAAGATCATTGCTTATACATCAGGAAAGATGAGAAAAAATCGAATAAGAGTGTTAGTGGGTGATGATGTAACTATAGAAATGACCCCATATGATTTAAGTAAGGGTAGGGTAACTCATCGTCATAAAGCGGGATTTGTTGTTGCAGAGAATGAGCAAAAAAATAGATAAATTATAATTTTAATTTATTATTATATAAGTTTTTTATATTTATTTTATACTATTTAATATACTATTTTGATTAATGAAATTAATTTTAGCTTCTTCATCTCCTCATAGGTCGCAGTTACTTAAACGTATAGGATATGTTCCTGATCTCATTTGCCCTGCAGATATTGATGAAACTCCTCATAAGCACGAGTTGCCTAAACAGCTTGCTGTTCGCCTAGCAATAGAAAAAGCTGAGGCTGTACATAATCAGTTTCCTAATGATTTAGTTTTAGCTGCTGATACTGTTTGTGCTACTGGTAGATTAATTTTGCCTAAAGCGCTAACAGTTGAAGACGCTGAATTTTGCTTAAATAAACTTTCTGGACGTCGTCACAGAGTTTACACTGGAGTATGCTGTATATACAAGCAAAAAAAAGTAGTGAAATCATCTCTATCCTTAGTAAAGTTTAAAAGATTATCTATAGAAGAAAAACAACTTTTTTTAGATTCTAAACAATGGGATCAAAAAGCTGGAGGCTATGGCTTACAAGGATTGGCATCAGCTTTTATTATATGTATTAGAGGGTCTGATTCTAATATAGTGGGTTTACCATTATATGAGACTTATATATTGTTGAGTTCTCTTGGTTTAAAACCTAATTTATCGTCTTTATAATGAGTATTAAATAAGAGTTTTATATATGAGAATAGGTATTAATGGATTCGGTAGAATAGGACGCTGTATAATGCGTGCTCATAGTGATTTACCTCTCAATATAGCTCAAAGCATTCCTATTGTAGCTATAAACAGTAGTACAAATAAAGCAGAAGATATAACACATTTGTTGAAGTATGATTCTATTCATGGAGTTTGGAATCAGAAAATTAATTATAGTGACAATTGCTTTGAATATGGTAGCGGTAATAAAGTCAATTTATTAAATTGCTCTAATCCTGCTGATATACCTTGGAAGGATTTTGAGGTAGATCTGGTGCTAGAATGTAGCGGTAATTTCAATAGTAAGGAGCAAGCTGCTAAACATTTATCCCGAGATGGAGCTAGCTGGGTATTAGTATCTGCACCTTGTAAGAATGTTGAGAATACAATAATTTTAGGAGTTAATGATTTAACATTACAGAAAGTTGCTTTATCCAATAAAAATATCACTGACTTTAGCCCTGAGAGCAGGGTTTTATCTGCAGGTTCTTGTACGACTAATTGTTTGGCGCCGATAGCAAAAGCATTAAATGATAATTTAGGCATAGTTAATGGATTTTTAACGACTATTCATGCTTATACCAATGATCAGCAACTATTAGATTCTAGACATAAAGATAAACGTCGTTCTAGAGCAGCAGCTATGTCTATGATTCCTACTTCTACTGGTGCTGCTAAGTCTATAGGTGAGGTTATACCTGAATTAGCTGGTAAGATAGACGGTATTGCTATTAGGGTTCCTATTCCTAATGTTTCTATTATAGATTTGACCTTTCAATCGCTCAGAGATACTACAGAAGAAGAGATTAATGATATTATCAATGCTGCTTCAAAGAAATATCCTAATATCATTAAGATTAATAACGAAGAGCTAGTTTCTGTTGACTTTAATCATAGTTCTTATAGCGCTATTTTTGATGCTACTCAAACTAGGGTAGTTAACAAATCTTTTTGTCGCGTTGCAGCATGGTATGATAATGAATGGGGATTTGCTAATCGTATGCTAGATATAGCTATAAATTTATCTAATTATCTAAAATATTAAGTTATATATAGCTAAAGCAGCATAAAAGAGTCATGGTAGGTAGGTATTAAAGATTTCATCAATGGAGCAATTTTTAGTACGTCTAATATGTTTAGCTTGAGCCCATTTTTTCTCTATGGGATTTAAATAGGATGGAATATGGAGGCAGGTAAAGCAAAGTGTAACCCGAATCTTCTATTATCTTTTGCATATCATGTCCCTTATGAAAAGTAGCATTA
>CAYLWW010000045.1:0-12620 GCA_964387585.1 uncultured Candidatus Midichloriaceae bacterium | reverse complement strand
GAAGAAGGGTGAGGAAGATAGCAAAGGTCAGGTAATAGCTAAAGTTGGTCAAACTGGAAATGTTGATTCACCACAATTGTACTTTTCTATTAGGAAAGATAAAGCCACTATAGATCCTGAATCTATAGTGAATTAACCCTAATGTTATAACCTGTAATTAAATCATTATTTTTATAAGAAATATCTATGCATAAGTCAGATAAATTGAATTTGAAGAAAAAAACACCACCTATAGCTAAACGCGTAGAACATAAGCAATTAATTCACGGGATAGAGTTGGTAGATCATTATCATTGGTTACGAGATAATAATTGGCCTAACGTGAATGATAAGGAAATCTTAGATTATCTAAATGATGAAAATGAATATTTTCATCATGTTATGGATGATTCAAAAGAGTTAGTTAGGAAACTATTCGGTGAATTAAAAGGAAGGATAAAAGAGGAGGACAGCACTGTACCATACCTTGACAATGGTTACTACTACTATAGTTATATTAAAAAAGGTGAAGAATATTGGACTCATGTTCGTAAAAGCTCGACTATAGATTCAAAAGAAGAAGAATTACTAAATGAAAATAGCTTAGCCAAAGATAAATCATATTTTCAGTTAGGGGATATAGCGATTAGTCCTGATCATAAACTTATTGCTTATTCTATAGATACCAATGGAAATGAGCGTTATAAAATAATGATCAAAGATATTGGCAGTGGTGTTTTGTTGACTGAAACTATAGAAAATGTGATGCGTGGCTCTTTAACATGGCATGAAAATGGTAAAGGATTATTCTATGTGCCTGCTAATGAATTTTGGCGTTCTGAAAAAGTTTATTATCACGAGCTTGGAACGGAGCAAACAAGAGATAAATTATTATTCCATGAAACGGATAATACTTTTTCAGTAAATATCAAAAAAACTGAAAGTAGAAGTTTTATCCTTATTACTTCTGAGAGTAAAAATTCAAATGAAATACGTTTTATAGATTGTAGCAAACCTTATCTAGAGTTAGCTTTAATAGCTCCTAGACGTAATGATCACTTATATTACATTACTCATAATCAAGATTCATTTTATATTTTAACTAATAATAACGGTAAAAATTTCAGCTTAGCTAAAACTTCAATCACTCTTACTGATGAATATAATTGGCAAAAGCTCATTGAGCACTCAGAGACGGAATATCTAACCGATATTACAATGTATGAGAATTATTTAGTAATAAGTAGCAAAGTAAAAGGTTTGCCCAAAATCAAAGTTTTTAACCTTGATAAATTTTATCTTGATAGTGAAATTACTTTTCCTGATGCTGCTTATGAGGCTAAAGTTCAATTTACTACTTTTGAAGCTGATAGTGTTCGTTATGAATATAGCTCATTATCCACAGTAAAATCAGTAATTGAGTATAATTTTATTACAAAAACACCAAAAACATTAAAACAACAAGAAATACCTAGTGGTTTTAATGCTGAAGAATATTTAGTAGAACGACTTTACGCTAAATCGGAAGATGATGGAGTTGAAATTCCAATATCATTGATATATAAAAAATCTCTTTTTAATGATGATAGCCCGCTACTATTGTATGGTTATGGATCGTATGGATTTTCAGTGCCTGCATCATTTAGGTCCAGTATATTTTCCTTAGTAGATAGAGGATTTGTATATGCAATAGCCCATATAAGGGGAGGGGATGATTTAGGATTTACTTGGTATGAGTCTGCAAAATTTTTGCAGAAAAAGAATACCTTTAAGGATTTTATCACTGTAGCAGAATTTTTAGTGAATAAAAAATATGTTAAAACTGGTAATATAGCTATTCATGGTGGTAGTGCTGGCGGAATGTTGATGGGCGCATGCGTTAACATGAGACCTGAATTATTTAAAGCAGTGATAGCAGATGTACCATTTGTAGATGTACTAAACACTATGCTGGACTCAGATTTACCACTAACTCCAGGAGAATTTAAAGAGTGGGGAAATCCTCAAGAAATTGATTTCTTTAACTATATTAAGTCTTACTCCCCTTATGATAATGTTATTTCACAAAATTATCCTCATATGTTGGTAACAGCTGGTCTTAATGATCCTAGAGTTACTTACTGGGAGGCAGCTAAATGGGTTGCTAAGTTACGTAATATTAAGAAAGATAACAATCTATTATTACTTAAAATCAACATGGAAGCTGGACATCAAGGAAAATCTGGGCGTTTTAGTTTTTTAGAAGAAATAGCTGAATATCAAGCTTTTTTACTAAAAGTATTTGAAAAAAATAATTAAACTAACATATATGGAATACACTGTTTACCTAAAATCAGTATTAGCTTTAGGTTTAGTTTTACTGATAATTGTTATTATAAGTTTGGTGTTTAATCGAGGTATTAATAAAACGTTATTAAATCGTTTTATTTTAAGGAATAATAGGTATATTAACGAAGAAGAAATGGTGATTAAGAAGATACCAGTAGATCATAAAAGGAGTATTTTAATTATAGAGTCTAAGGATGTAAAATACCTTGTATTATTAGGATTAGAAAATGAAATTTTATTAGATTCAATTAAGAATCATAGTAAATCTAATAATGACCAAAGCTCCAATTAATTATACGGTGTATAAATTTCAAGCAAAATTCTAAAATGCAATCTTTTAATACTAATAGCTCTACTAAAATCATAACTATTGATGGACCTGCCGCAGCTGGTAAGGGGACTATAGCTATGAAATTGGCTGAGCATTTGAAATTTGATTATTTAAACTCAGGGTATATATATAGAGCTTTATCTTATTATGTATTGGGTGAAAATATAGAGCATAATAATGTGGAGAAAATTGTTTCTATAGCTAAAGATATAAAGTTTGATGACATATCTAAGTTAGTTGCTCTTGATGTTTTAGATAATTTACAGGTAAGTAAAGTAGCTTCAATAATAGCAAGCTTACCAGCAGTTAGGGAAAGTTTAATCAAACTTCAAAGAGAATTCGCTCGCAATAAAGCTGGAATAGTTACTGATGGGAGGGATATGGGGACTGTTATATTCTCTGATGCCCAGTGCAAAATATTTATTAACGCTACTTTAGAGGCTAGAGCTTATAGAAGATTTAAGCAGTTGCAAAATAACAACAAAAATATTATATATAGTGAAGTGCTTTACGAGCTATACCAAAGAGATTGGCGTGATAGTAACAGAGTTTCTAATGCTATGAAAGTAGCGCATGATGCTTTAGTAATAAATACTACAAACTTAAGTATAGATAAAACTTTCCAACTAGTCTTGAAATTGGTAAAAATTAAATTATAAATTAAGCAGTAAAAATAACTTCTAATATTTAACTAATTTAATTGTTAAGTCTAAAAAATTGCACTTAAATAAAAAAATGTCTAGCAATAGGCTCATATTAACTAACTTTAACTAACCATGAATATTAAAATGAATGTTAAAAATAACCCAAATATAGATGTTAATGAAGACTTTTCTCAGTTATTTGAAGAATACGTAAAAAATGAAAAACGTGAAGGAGAAGTAGTACAGGGTGTAGTAGTAGGAATAGATAAGGATATGGCAATCATTGATGTTGGCTTAAAAAGTGAGGGTAGAGTTCCATTAAGTGAATTTTTAACTGAAGGTCAAACTAATGAGATTAAGATTGGGGATACTGTTGATGTTTATATAGAACGCTTTGAAGGTAGAGGTGGTTCAACAGTATTAAGTAGAGAAAAAGCATTGCGTGATGAAGCATGGAGAAGGTTTGAGGAATTACATAATAAAGATGTCAATGTAGACGGCGTTATAATGGGAAGAGTTAAAGGTGGTTTTGCAGTTGAGTTAGGTGGTATAATAGCCTTCCTACCAGGTAGTCAAGTAGATATTAGGCCAATAAAAGATATTTCAGCTATAATAGGAGTATCACAGCCATTTAAGATATTAAAAATGGATCGCACTCAAGGTAACGTAGTAGTATCTCGACGTGCTATTTTAGAAGAATCAAGAAAAGAGGCTCGCGATGAATTGCTTTCTAACATCAAGGAAGGAGTAGTCCTAGAAGGAGTAGTGAAAAATATTACTGATTACGGGGCATTTATTGATCTTAAATCAACGGATGGATTGTTACATATAACAGATATATCATGGTCTAAAATTTCTCATCCATCAGAAGTGCTAACATTAGGGCAAACCATAAAAGTTATGGTCATTAAATATAATCCTGATTCACAGCGTATATCTTTAGGTCTAAAACAATTAGCATCTAACCCTTGGGAAGAGCTTAAAGAAAAGTATAGACCGGGAACTAAAACCAGAGGAGTGATAAATACAATAACAGATTATGGTGCATTTGTAATACTCGAATCGAACATAGAAGGTTTAGTATATCATACGGAAATAGATTGGCTTGCAAAAAATATCCATCCACGTAAGCTTTTAAAAACAGGTGAAGAAGTAGAAGTTTTAGTGCTAGATATAGATATTGCTAAGCATAGAATAAGCCTTAGTATTAAACAGTGTAAACCTAATCCTTGGGATCAATTCGTTAGCGAAAATCCAGTAGGAACTAGGATATCTACTATTATACGTAATATATCAGATTTTGGTATGTTTGCCTCATTAGAAAAAGATAGTGAATCAGAGTTTCCGATTACTATGCTTATACCATCTGGAGAAATAAGTTGGAAAGAATCACCAGATATAGCTATAAAGCAATATAAGAAAGGTGATATTGTGGAATGTATGGTGATTAATGTAGATTTAGAAAGAGAAAGGATAACTGCTAGTATTAAGCAGTTATCTCGCGATTCAATAAACGATTTAGCTGATAAGCTCTTATCAGCCGAGTCAATTATGGCAAAAGTTCTTTCTGTAAGAAATGATGGTATAGAAGTAGAATTAGCTGAAGGAACTACTGCAATAATAAATAAAAATGAACTATCTAAACATAAAGACCAACAACGCGTTTCTAACTTTGTAGAAGGTGAAAAAGTAGAAGTTAAGGTATTATCTTTTGATAAAAATAAAAGAATCTTTAACGCTTCTATAAAAGCATTGCAAAATGAACAAGAAAGCAAAGCTATGGCTCAGTATTCATCGAATAACAAAGGCTCTAGTTTAGGTGATTTGCTTAATAGTGTTCTAAATAAAGGGGAGTAGTGTGATGATAAAGGCTAATTAAAGCATTTTAATTAGCCTTTTTAACAATTAATAAAATTTAAGCAGTTTTTAGTACTTTCTATAGTGTGAAAAACATTATATGAAAATACTACAGTATATTAAGCCTTGAATTTATATGTCATAAGTAAACGATTTCAAATAAAGTATAAATATGAATAAATCTATCTTCTCCTTACCAGAATTGCCATATGCTCAAGATGCATTAGAGCCTTATATATCAGCTAATACACTAAATTTTCATCATAAAAAGCATCATCAAGCATATGTAAATAATTTAAATGCTTTGCTAGTGGAAATGGGGTGGCTTACAGATAGCTTAGAAAGTATAATAATGCAAACATACAATAAGATTCCTAGCGTATTTAATAATGCCGGACAAGTATGGAATCATACATTTTACTGGAATTCTATGAAGCCTGATGGTGGCAAAGAGCCCACAGGAGTATTGCGTGAACAAATAGATAAACAATTTGGTAGTTTCGATAAATTTAAGGAAGAATTTATAAAAATAGGAATTAGCCAATTTGGTAGTGGTTGGGTCTGGTTAGTGTGGGATAATAAACAGCATAAATTGGAGATTGCGTCTACTTCTAATGCGGAAATGCCCATGTTAAAAGGTAATAAAGCTTTGATTACTTCAGATTTATGGGAACATGCTTACTATTTAGATTATCAAAATCGTCGAGCAGATTATCTTAAAGTGTTTTTAGAAAATTTAGTTAACTGGGATTTTGCCATTCAAAACTTACAGCAATAAAAGTGTGATTGATATTTTGATATGAAAGAATAAGAATGAGCTTACTGAGCATTATTTTCTAACAGCTTTTCATTGAAATGGTCATAAAATTCTGATTTTAAGCAATAATAACAGTTAAATGTTTTAAGTGAAAACATTTAAGATTCGTAAATGTTGCAAATTGACTTCTTGCTGTTCCAGTATAGCGGAGTCGCTTATTATTTATTATATTTTATTCATTAGATTTACGTAAGAAAGTACTTCAGTATATTTATGAAGGTCACAGCGTAGGAGAAGCTGTTAGAATTTTTGAAGTAAGCGTAAGAAGTAGTTAGATCCTAACCAATTAATTGATTAGGATCTAAGAGTAATAATTAGCTTTTATCTGATTTTGCTAAGCTATTTAAAGTGAGTAGAGCTTCTATATATTTGGCATTTTAGACTTTAGGAATTAAGCAATGAGATATTACGAAGTGAAAGTTGTTTTTGTCACATATCACCAAGTATACCAAGGAGGCTTTAACAACGCCAATGTTGAAGTATCAAAGGTATACAAAAATTAAAGCCTGGCCAAGTTGCAATACTTGGTAATGCTACATTTCATAAATCACTAAGAACCAAGTAATTAATAGAAATGCATATTGTAAGCTTCTATTTTTCTTGCTACTACAAATCTTAATTGTTATAGTGCAAAATTAAACTAAGCTTTTAAAAAAATAATATGATAGTAATAGGTATTTCTGGTGCATCTGGTTCTGGTAAAAGTCTATTAGCATCTACTATAGTTAACGAATTAGGTTCGGATCAAGTAACTGTTATTACTGAAGATAGTTATTATAAGGATCAATCACATCTTCCAACAACAATAAGAGAAAAAACAAATTTTGATCATCCAAGTGCTTTTGATCATGAGTTACTAATTCAACATCTTCAATATTTAAGGGAAGAGAAGGTAATTGAAGTGCCTATTTATGATTACTTAACCCATACACGTACTGCCGAAGTTCGTAAAGTTGCCAAGCACTCGATTATTGTTCTTGAGGGTATTTTAATTTTTGCTGATAGCAAGCTGTGTGATCTATTGAATATTAGAATATTTATAGATACTCCTTTAGATTTATGTTTAGCGCGTAGAATTCAACGTGATGTAGTAGAAAGGAATAGATCAATTTCTTCTGTTATCACTCAATACAAAGAAACGGTGCGTCCAATGTTTCTTCAGTTTATTGAGCCTTCGAAAAAACATGCTGATTTAATTGTTCCTAAAGGCGGTAAGAACCGTATAGCTATAGATATTATAAAAGCAAAAATGAAAGATTTACTCAAAGGAGAAAGTTAGGTTTTTTATGTTGATTATACAAAGTTTATTATCATTTACTGTTTTTCTATTTTTTGCTTTCATTTTAAGTGAAAATAAAAAAAATATTAATTGGAAATTGATATTAATCGGTATATTTTGGCAGTTTTTTTTCGCCTTAGTTATTTTCAAAGTGCCTGCAATTGTTAATGTATTTTCATACCTTAATTGTGTACTTAAAGCTCTATCATCTTCAACTACTAAAGCTACATCTTTTGTTTTTGGGGGATTAGCTGATCCTTCTAAAACAACTAATTTAGGCTTTATTCTTGCTTTACAGGGTTTTCCTATATTGATCGTGTTATCGGCATTAAGCTCTTTATTAATTTACTTAAAAATATTGCCCTTTGTTATAAAATTATTTTCTTTGTTCTTCCGTAAAACCTTACGCATAGGCGGAACCTTAGGTATAGCTGTTTCTGCAAATATCTTTACTGGAATGTCAGAAACTCCGCTAGTCATTACCCCTTATCTAAAACGTTTAACTCATAGTGAGTTATTTTCGCTTATGGTATGCGGAACTTCATGCATTGCAAGTTCAGTTATGGTGTTACTTAGCATCATCATAAATCCAGTTATTCCTAACGCTTTGACTCATATTATTTCAGCTGTACTGATTAGTATTCCGTGTGCTTTGACAATAGCGCGGATTATGGTGCCTGAAACTAGTACTCACCTTACTGAAGGAGATGATACTGATTTTACAAACGATAAAAGCATAATAGAATCAATATTTACAGGTATTATGGGAGGTAGCAAAGTTTTAATTACTATTATTGCAATGCTAATAGGTTTTATTGCTTTGATTGATATACTAAATCAAATACTGGCTTTGTTGCCTCAAGTTTATGGTGAACCAATATCGTTACAAAGAGTTTTAGGAATAATTATGATGCCATTCACCTGGCTTATAGGGATACCAATAGAAGAGATGCAAACTGCCGGAACTTTGTTAGGAAGTAAAATCATATTTAATGAAGTGGTAGCATTTCAGGAATTTCTTACAGTAAGTGCCGAGCTTTCCGAAAAAAGCAGGATAATAATGATTTACTCTTTAAGTAGCTTTGCTAATCTAAGCAGTATTGGTGTGATGATAGGGGTATATAATGCTCTTATTCCTGAAAGGAAAGCTGAAGTAGTAAAATTTGGCTTAAGATCAATTATTGCAGGTAATATTACTAATTGCCTTACCGCTACAATAGTAAATATTTTACTTTAGAGGTTCAGATTTAAGGTTCCTGAAATAAGATTGCCATGCTGCATTGATTCAAGTTTATAGTAATGAAATATGGTATAGGAAATGTAGAGATAGATTCTTTGCAGGATTTATTTTGGCATCTTCACATTCTTGATACAAAGAATTATCTTATTGATTGTAATAATATTTTCGGTTATTTTCTTCATCATAATCCCTTTCCCAAAAAAGAAAGTACGCAGCTAATGCTTGCTTGGCAAGATATTTTATGATTCATTTCTTAAAGCAATTAAAAGAAGGATTAGATACCAAAAGTAAATTTTATCTTTTAGTATGTATATTCCTTACTTTAGTTGTTTCAATATGCACAATATTGCAACCACTGCTACTCACAGAAGTTGTTGATACCTTTGCAATGAATCAACCATTTTTTACCTTGCTTATCTTAATTATTGGCGCACATATCGCAGCTAGATTATTAAGTGAAGTACGCTGGTTCTTTATAAGATATCCTGAAAGTAATCTCATGGCATACATGAGAATTAAGTATACTAAAGCGATATTAAATAAATCTCCTCACTTCTTAAAGATTAACCCTATAGGCGAGATTGTAAATAAATTAGCTTATATAGATAGCACCGTATTTACTCTTTCACGCAATATTTTCTTTAGCATTCTACCTTTAGTAATCAATATTATAGTACTAATGTGTATAGTGCACTTATATTTCCCTTTGATATATTTATTGATATTACTAACTAGCTTTTCAATATATTTAACTCTATTATTTAAAGGCTCTGATTACCTCGATAAAAAATCAATCCCAGCAATTGGTTTATACAGTAAATCTGTTTCAACATTATCAGACTTATTAAGTAATAGATCATTACTACGATTCTATAACTATGAAGATATCGAACTTTCTAAATACAAAAAATCTTTAAGCAATTACTTTAAAGAAAGTGCATTAAACATTTCCCTAAGAGGCTATTTTGGATTATTGCAAGCATTAGTAATTCTTAGTGCTATTTTACTGACTGTATCTCTTTCTGCATATGATCTTTCTATAAAAAAACTTTCAATTGGTAACTTTATACTGATTAATACCTATGTACTCCAGTTGCTCTCGCCTTTAGAGTCTTTAAGTAAGATTTATAGAGAGATAAAAACTGGTTTAGTAGGTATAAAAGTTTTAGATGATACCGTTAGTTCATTTGAAAATATGAAATTTGGTATAAGTCATATAGATATTAAGAAAGGTATAGAAATAGAATTTAAAAATGTATCTTTTAAGTATCCTGGCATGGATAGATTGGTTTTAGAAAATATAAGCTTCAAAATAGAAAAAGGTGAGTTTATCAATGTAGTTGGCAAAAGTGGTTCGGGTAAATCAACTATTGTTGCTCTTCTTTCACGCTTATACGACCCAACATCAGGTAAAATATTGTTTAATAATATTCCTTTACAGGAGCTTTCTAGAGAAAGTTTACATCAGTGTTTTGCTAATGTTTCGCAAGTTACACAAATTATCACTGATACCGTGCACAACAATCTAGTTATGGGGCAGCAAAATAGTGATTTAGATAAAAAAGTACTTGAATCCTTCACTATAGATAAATTCATTAATATTTTACCGGAAAAATATAATACTGCAATTAGCACACACGATAAACGTTTCTCAGAAGGACAATTGCAAAGAATTTCGTTAGCTAGAGGCTTTGTAGCAAATAAACCATTGCTCATGCTTGATGAAGTTACAGCTTCTTTGGATAGTACAACTGAAAAAGAGCTACTTAAAACAATTGAAAAAGAATCGAAAAATAAAACTGTAATATTTATTACCCATAAAGTAAAAACTATGCCTAAAGTCAGCACTATTTTAGTATTTGATCAGGGAAAATTAGTAGAGAGTGGCACTCATGACGAACTACTTAGTAATAATGGGTATTACTCTGAGCTTTATAAGCATGGTTAGAAAAATCCTAATTGATATATTGGATTAAGATAAAAGAAAAGGAGACCGTTTTTAGAGAGATACCTTTAAGACTTCAACATTTGCGTTGTCAAATTTCGCTGACGCTCGCCTATTAATATAGGCTCTGCAATCTCACCGCTCATTTTAACTGCTGAACTCTCCTTGGTATAGTGAAAAATTATTATATAAAAAGTAATTGCATTTTTTTATAGTAAAGTTATTGTTTGTAATATAAATATGCAAATAACATAAATAATTATCAATATGAAAGAGATTAGTAGTAATTTTTCTAAGCTAAGTAATGAAGTAGTAAGTCAAATCAAAAATGATCAAGGAAAATATAAACAACTTAGAGCAGATGTTGAACGCGAAGGAATAAAAGTAAAGAGAAAAGTAATTGAAAATGGCGAGGAAAAGATAATAGAAAAAGGAGAATTCTATGATCTAGAAAAATTTGAAGAGGAGATTAAAAAGGAAAGTAATTTAGGAATAGAAATTGAAGATATACTGAGTGGTTTTAGTGTTATAGCGCATCAGGGAGTATTCGGTGATGCTTTTAACAGCATGAATTCTGATGATTTTAAAAGAGATATCGTTATGAAACATGTTTATCCGGAAGGTTCAGATTATAGACCCAATGATAATAGTGAAATTTCAATAGGAAGTAGTGCATTTAATATTACATTTATCATAGATGAAACTGATTTAAAAAATGGTAAGAAAGCTTATTTAGAAATGAATTCACCTATAATAGATAGATTTGGAAAGGCTATGATGGATGATGCAAAGACTGCTACCATAGGTAACTTAATTTATACATTTAATCTTAAAGAACAGACTTTTCAGTTAAAAATTACTTCGAATAACCCTAATTTAGAACAAGAACAATTGGGTAAAATACTAGAATTTTCTAGTATTAATAATTACTTATTTAAATCTGATGAAGAAAAGCTTCAAGATATGTTAATGGGAGTAATAGCAGAACTAAAGGGAAATTTAGTGCAGTATAGATATAATAGCGCTATAGATGAGAAAGATTTGAATAATGTAGCTAATTGATGCAGTAAATACGATTAAGCGTTATTTAAAAGAGGATTTTAATGTGTCTGACAGTAATTTTGAGTTACTAGAAACCCAGCTTAAATCACAAGTAGAAAAAAGTGTAATGGAGTTAAATGAAGAAGTTAATTTAATATTGAAGAAAAATAAATTAGATGCTAATTCAATTTTAGACGATTTATTTAGAGAAACCGTTAAAGATATCACAACAACTCAAAATATAGTAAAAAGCTGCATTTCAAAAATTGACTTTTTTGCAAAGGAAGGAACTTCGGAGGAGGTTATAAATCAACTAAAAGAGCAATCTTTAGAGCAAATTGAAAAAAATGGTATTAGTAAAGATTCATTGAAAAATATTGAAGAACTGGTAAATCCACATTTAAAGGAAGGAAGAAGTTTTCAACTTATGATAAAAGATGCTATAAACGAGCAAGCTATACCAGTTTTTAAGCAAAAACTTTTTACTAGTTTAGATAAAAGTTTTAATAAAATGCTTAAAAATGAAAGCAATGAGAAAGTCGCGCAAAATGCTTCTATGTTGGATATTATAAAAGAATTTTTTGCTTCAATTTTAGAAAGTATATCTAGCCTGTTTAAGGATAAGGAATTAAATGCAGCTAATACTTTAACAAATGCAATAAAAAGTACCGTAGATGAAGCAAGAATCAATCAAATTCAAGATAAAGATAAAACAAATGTAGAGAAATTTACTCAATCGCGGAATGAAGAAAGTGCAGCAATTCATAGATAATAATTAAAAAATATTATCTAACATTATATTAGTTTAAGTTGTAAATGACTATGTTATAACCCCAATAATGGATTAAGGATGTTTTAAGGATCGATTCATGTTAACTTTAGGTTTATTATTTTTCATTGAGTAAGCAAGTAGAGTGGCGATTATGTGAACTAAAAAATTCCACATAGATCTGTGTCTGGTATGTTCTATCTCAAATTTGTTTTTCAGATAATCAAACACAGTTTCAATGATAGATCTTTTTTTTAGCATCTGTTTTTCAAATAATATCACTGGCATATTTTTCATAGTTTTTTTGATCCCAGTTATAAGCTTTAAGTCCTTAGAATATAAGCTATTAAAGAGCTCTGACTTTATATACCCCTTATCTCCAAACAATAG
>CAYLWW010000044.1:0-12712 GCA_964387585.1 uncultured Candidatus Midichloriaceae bacterium | reverse complement strand
TTATAGGCTACTTTAACATATAACGTGACTCTTTTATACTGTTTTAGCTATAGTAAAAATTTTCGAAAGAAAGAAAGGAATAGATTGGGTAAATAAAGCTAATAGTTGTCATAGCACGCGTCGAAAAAATTTGTAATCTCGGCGAATACGGTAATGAATTGGTATAAAAGGTATAAATCTAAAGGTAGCTATTTAGCAAGGAAAGTAAGTGGCAAGAAAGGAAGAATATGTGAACAAGATGTTGTAACTTATATAGATAACCATCCTAATTTTATTTTATCAGAGATGGGGAAACATTTTGGTATGAATGCTCCTGGTGCTTTATGTTGGCTCAAAAAGTTAGGTTATAGCTATAAAAAAGCTTTTACCTATGTGGAAAAAGTAAAGAAAAGCGTAACGCCTACCAAGAAGCAATAAAGGATATAGACCTACAAAGCCTTGTATATATTAGTGAAATGGGGATAGAGATGACGCTTTAGCTATACGTAAATTATTCAAACAATTTTACTATAACGCGCATAAACATCTTTAAGCATCTTTATTAGTTTCTTTACTGTTATTAGAAGAAGCTTTACGTCTAAATAAATTGTTACGTAAAGCTTTAGCTAATTTATTTTTATTAGAAGAAGCTGTATTATTATTCCTTTGCCTATCATCTAAATTTTTATTGGTATCTAATAACTTTTTCCCGTCTATTTTCTTTTTCATGACTTTCTCTCTTAAAACTTGATAACCATAATGTTGAGTTAATTGACTAATGATTAAAAAAAACAATGAAGTGCAAATTATATAATAAGCTGGGGCAATATTACTAACTTTTTCTACTAAAATAGTAGATATAAAAGGAGTTGTACCACCAAATATTGCGTTGCCTATATTCCAGCCAAATGCTACTCCAGAATACCTTAATTCTGGAGGAAATGCTGATATAGCATAAGGGTAAGCGGGAGCTGAGATAGCCGCTGCCAATATACTAATTAATACCAAAGCAGAATAAACAAGGAATTCATTTTTAGAATTATTAGCTAGTAATAAAAATATCGGTATTATCGATATAATGATAACAAATGCTGTAAAGCGTAAAAATCTACTTTGACCAAAATGATCTGCTATCATACCAAATATAGGCAATAAAATTATAAGGTTTAATAAGCAAAATGAAGTGAAATATAGGGATTGATTATGAGGGTAACCCATAATTTCTAAGAAAAACGTACTGAAATACCCACGTATCATATAAGCTAAAGAGGTGGCAGCACCAGATAAGGCAATTATTAATAAAAGAGAAGCTTGCTTTTCTTTTATTACTTTAAGCAAAGGAGTTTTTATTAACTTATTTTTGCTTCTCATTTCGTCAAATACTGGAGTTTCAGCATTTTGATGGCGCAAATACACTCCCACTATTCCCATAATAGCTCCCAAAATAAAGCCATATCTCCAGCTAAAATCATCTACTCCTATAAATTCTGTTATACATATCCCCACTAATGTGGCTAACAAAGTTCCTAGAATATTAGAAGCCATTACTACACTTCCGATAAGGCTTAATCTTTTTTTAGAAAGATGCTCTAAAATAAATATAGCCGAACCTGTTCCTTCCCCGCCTATACAGACACCTTGAAACATTCTTATTATGACTAAAATAATAGGGGCCAATATACCAATTTTTTCATATCCTGGTAAAATACCTATAGATAAGGTAGATATGGCCATACCCAAAATAGATAAATTTAAAGCAACTTTACGTCCAAATTTATCACCAATATGACCAAAAATAATTCCACCTAAAGGACGCATTAAGAATCCAAAAGCAAATACACTGAATGCTAAAGCTAATTGTACGAACTCACTTGCTGAAGGGAAGAAAAGCGCTCCTATAGTAGAGGCAAAAACAGCATAAACACCAAAGTCATAATACTCTACTACATTACCTAGTATTGCTGATATAATAATTTTCTTTTTACTCATTTAGCCAACAACTACACTTAACTATACGTTATTTAAATATATACTATTATGCTGTAGTTAAAATAATAGTTAAATTGAAATATTAAAAGCTGTTAATCAAAACCATACTCTTTCCATTTAGCATTAACTTTATCTATTATCTCAGCACTCATTTTTATTTCTTTACCCCATTCTCTTAATGTTTCTGGGTAAATTTTCGTAGTAGCATCAAAACCAATTTTTGCTCCTAATTCTGGTTGAAAAGAAGCAAAATCTAGGTAATCTATGGGGGTATTTTCTACCAATACCAAATCGCGTTTGAAATCCATTTGCGTTGAAACGGACCACATTACTTCTGGCCATGAACGAATATTAACATTATGATCTACTACTATAATAAACTTAGTATAAGTAAATTGAGTTAAGTAAGACCAAATTCCCATCATTACCCGCTTAGCATGACCAGGATAAGATTTTTTTATCGCTATTACTGCGATTCTATATGAACAGCCTTCAGGAGGCAACCAAAAATCTGTAATTTCAGGAAATTGTTGTTGTAATAAAGGTATAAACACTTCATTAAGAGCTTCACCTAATATGGATGGCTCATCAGGAGGCTTTCCTGTAAAAGTTGTAAGGTAAAGTGGTTTATTACGCATTGTAATAGCGGTAATATTGACTATAGGAAATTTTTCAACACTATTATAAAAACCAGTATGATCACCATAAGGCCCTTCATCAGCTAGCTCATTTAAATCAACTAAACCTTCAATTACAATCTCAGAATCAGAAGGAACCATTAACGGAATGCTAAGACAATTAACTAGTTCAAGTTTTTTATGTCTTAATAAACCTGAAAAATCATACTCAGAAATAGTAGTTGGAATAGGTATTACAGATGATAATAATGTTGCTGGGTCACACCCTATCACTATAGCAATAGGCATTTTTGTATTAGAATGATTTGATTGATTCTGTTCAGATTGCCAATGCCTAAATTGTTGCGCTCCGCCACGATGCTTGAGCCATCTGACGATTAGCTTATTATGGCTTAACACCTGTAATCTGTATATACCAGCATTATATATGGGATCTTTTTTGCCAGCTTGCTTTATATCTTTAGTAACTACCATTCCCCAAGTTATTAACGGCGCTGGCTCACCAGGCCAGCAGCTTTGAATGGGTAGTCTCTTTAAGTCAATTTCCTCTCCTAAATAAACAATTTCCTGACATTTGCCTTTTTTCACTACTTTGGGTTTCATAGCAAGTAAATCCTTTATTAAAGGAAAGAATTTAAAACTATCTCTAAAATTAGTAGGAGGTTCGGGTTGTTTTAAAAAAGCTAATTTTTTGCCTAATTCACGAAGTTCAGTTATATCTTTATATCCTAAAGCGATCGCAATTCTTTCAGTAGTACCAAATAAATTAGCTAGTACAGGAATGTCGATCTTTCCATTTTCAGAATAAACGTTTTCAAATAAAACAGCAGGACCCTTACTGTGTATTAACCTATTTTGTATTTCAGTTATTTCCAAAACAGTGGATACAGGAGTTTTAATTCTGATTAACAAATTCTTTTGTTCTAGCAAATCTATAAAATCGCGTAATCCCATTTTTTTTATTTATTATGACTAGTAAAATAAATTATATGACAAGATTGCAGTAATAAAAGCTTATGTTAACTTGATAAAATCTATCTAAAAAATAAAATAATCTATAGCTTTCTATAGCAAACTTCTTCAACAGCCTGTACTATATCGCTTACTTGAGGTAAAGCTAATTGCTCTAAATTAGCAGCGTATGGTAAAGGACAGTCCTTGCCTGTTACACGAACTATATGAGAATCAAGGTAATCAAAAGCTTTTTCAACAACCTGCATAGCTATCTCGGCACTTATTCCAGCAAAAGGCCAACCTTCTTCTACTACCACTAAGCGATTAGTTTTCTTAATAGAATTTACTATAGTATCTATATCTAAAGGACGTAAAGTACGTAAATCAATTACTTCAACGTCGATACCTCTGGCTGAAAGTTGTTCAGCTGCTATTAGAGCATTTTTTACTTGTATAGAAAATGTAACAATTGTTACATCGTTACCACTTCTGCATACTCTTGCTTTGCCTATTTCTATTACGCCTTCTGGATTGTAATCGGCACTTAGCTCATGACTATGACCATACAATATTTCATTTTCCAAAAAGATAACTGGATTAGGATCGCGAATTGCAGCTTTAAGCAGCCCTTTGAAATCTTCAGCAAAATATGGGGCAATAACTTTTAAGCCAGGTATATGAGAATACCAGCTGGCATAGCATTGAGAGTGTTGAGCGGCAACACGAGAAGCAGCGCCATTAGGACCTCTAAATACTATAGGGCAGAGTATTTGTCCGCCTGACATATAATGAGTTTTTGCTGCTGAATTAATAATTTGATCTATAGCCTGCATTGCAAAATTAAAAGTCATAAACTCTACTATAGGTCTTAATCCAGCAAAAGCAGCTCCAATAGCTAATCCTGTAAAACCGTGTTCAGTAATAGGGCTATCTATCACCCTTTCAGAGCCAAACTCTTGTAGCAATCCCTGCGTTACTTTATAAGCGCCTTGATACTCGCCTACTTCTTCTCCCATTATAAATACTGTTTGATCATTACGCATTTCTTCTGCTATAGCATCGCGTAAAGCTTCTCTCACTGTTATATTAGTCATTGCCTATAAATTATTTATTTATAATCTTATTGTTATTCGTACAATGTTACTTAATAATTGATAATAAGTATAATGATAATTTTATTTTTATATTCTAAATTTCCTTATTTTGAAATTCTTTAACTACTTTAGCTATACGTATTCCAAAATATTTAGCAGTTGCTAGGTCGCCATTAAATAAACTAGAACCTTCAGTGCTCTCAGATTGACTAATAAAACCCATCCAACCACCAAGCTTATTCATGATAATAGGACTTTTATTATCACTAAATTCGCTTAAAGCATATAAGTTTGACTCTGATTCAGTAGGGATATAAGATGGTAGAAGGTCTAAACCAGCCCAAATCATACCATGTTGGGCAGCAAATACAGCTAACTGTAATATAGTGCTAAGCTTATCACCACTTAAGCTAGAAGAATGGGTAAATGCTGCAGCTATCTTATTTCTCCAAATTTGCTTGGTCCAAATTGAGGTGGTTTTATCCATAAACTCTTTAAAAGTAGCTGGTACAGAACCGAAATAAGTTGGGCAGCCGAAAATTATAGCAGATGATTCATTTAGTTCTTCCATATTATTATATGCTTGCTTAATATCTAACAACTTGACTTGTAAGCCTTCATGAATCACTCCCGAAGCAATGATATGTGCTAGTTTTTCGGTATGATGGAGACGAGTATAGTATAATATTACTACTTTATTGTTTTTTGATGTAGCTAAGTCCATTATAATTTATCATTTAGGGTTTTGCTGTAAAAAGAAAATATTAAATATCTTTAAAGCGATTATCAAGACTGAATATTTAAAGATTTTTCTAAAATCACATATGCCATAACAAATGGATAATCATCAGTTAAAGATAGATGAGCTTTGCCTATAGATTTTATAGGGGGTAAATTATTAAAATAAGGTTGTCCGCTATCATAATTCATAATTTCAATTTGCTTAAAGCTAATGATTTTTCCTATTCCACTACCTATGGCTTTAGAATAAGCTTCCTTAGCAGAGTAGCGTTTAGCCAAATACCTAATAAAATTGGGGTAATTATTAGGAGCATAAGTTAATTCTAAATCTGTCAATATACGTTGGCAAAATTTTTCACCTAACTTTTTATATACCTTTTCGATACGATCGACATTAATTATATCACAACCTATACCATAAATAAAACCATCATGTACTGAATGCAAGCTTTTACTCCTAAACTTATATCTAAGCCTTTACATTTAAATATCCTACTGATAAATAAAGATTTGGTGTGCTACTATTAGTTTATATATGATTTATATTTCTTATTCCTAATGCCTAACACATCTTTTTATTTATTTCTGAGCAGTATTATACCAAAATATACTACAACTATTATTAAAACTCAACTTCATAGAATAGTGGTGCCCAGAGGCGGAATTGAACCACCGACACAAGGATTTTCAGTCCTTTGCTCTACCGACTGAGCTATCTGGGCTAGCTTTTTAATAAATAAGCCACATTTTGATGGTGACCCCTGCGGGAATCGAACCCGCGTTACCACCGTGAAAGGGTGGTGTCCTAACCGCTAGACGAAGGGGTCTCATTAAGAAGCATTACTTTGGATTAACTACATGGATAGCAGTATAAAGTACTTTTCCTAATGCATTGCTAGAATTAACTAACGATAATAAGCACATCGTAATTATAATCTTCTTAAGATGCAAGAACTTTTTTTAAAAATTATTACTTAGTTATCGATTTCCTTTTGCGTCATTAAATCTACCTAAATTCAGCATAAATTGTTCTAAAATATTTAACTTCTTACCTTCAATAGGCATTTCATAATTTTCATACTTTAAAAGTTTATGATTGTTTAAATCATATTCCTTTAAATCAACTACTGTATGGTTATTATCAAAAATAATCTCTACTATTCTTTGTTCTACTAATTTTGGCTTAAAAAAAGCTTTTTGCTCACTTTTAGCTGTAATATAGAAAAACGTATAAGGACCAAAGTTCGATACAACAGTAGGGCTACCTAATAAATTTAAAACCTCAATTTCATTACTTATTCCAGGTTTTATGATTGATGATATTTTTGTGCTTACATCACCTAGATCACCAAAGCTATAACCATTAATAAACTTATTCTTACTACAACTGCATAAAGTAATAGCAATGCAAAACAAAAATAGTGTAAAAATAGAACGAATCATTTCTATTAAGTTAGGTCTTTATAAATTATTATTGTAAAAAATAAAATAATAGATAAACCTGAGTAATGGTTAAGTAAAGAGAAATGATAAATTCAATCTGGCATTTTTGAAATATTTTAATAAAATCCAAAGTACAAAATAGATAGCATAGTATCTTTCTTATATTTTATTTTAGATGTATTCTAACAAATATATTTTGTGTTTTGAGTTTTCACTTAAATAATTCTATAGTATGAAAATATATTAGTAATAAATTAAGATGTTGTTATTGGAAAAATATAACTTAATGATAACATAATAATTAATATACCTTATGTTTTTAAATTATCGTAACAAATTATAAATTATATTAAAAGAACAAAACATGCAAAATCAAATGAATAGAGATTTTTTTACTGAATTAAAAACTAAAATCATACAAAAATTAGAAGATAATAAAGCAGAAGATATAGTATTTATCGACTTAAATAATAAAAGTAATATAGCATACTACTTAATAATAGCGTCTTCTCTATCCGCAAGGCATTCTAGCGCATTAGCAGAACACCTGGCAGATGAAATTAAAAAATATTATAAAGGAGGAGTAATTATTGAAGGATTAGGCAGCACTTCCTGGACATTACTAGATGTTAATGGAATCATTGTGCATATTTTTCAACCTGAAGCGAGAAAAATATACGATATAGAAGGATTGTATGGGGTTATAAAAAATGAAAATTTAGTTGCGCTTAATAATGAAAAGTTTATAAGTTAATAACTAATAAGTAAAGGATGAGGGAGAAAGTATATCTTACTCATCTTCGAACAAAGAAATCAAGAAAATTGAGAAAAATGTGCTCAGGCTAGAAATAATACTATTGCCGAGTTATAATTCTATATAATGGCAGGAGTAAATTGAAGTAATGGTCTTTTTTGTCATGGAGTTAATAAAAGAAATAACTGATTACTCTAAATAACAAAGAGTTTCATATACTCAATTTTTTAAAATATGATCTTTCATGCGCTTCCAGAGCTTCTCAATTGGGTTTGGCTCGGGCGAGTATGTAGGGAGAAAGCCAGTCTTTATGTTTGCAGCAATGCTCAGTGATTTATGCCAACCAGCATTGTCTATAACAAGGATTGCATCATTTTTTAGCGTTTTATATATAGAAAATTCATCTAAAAAGATCTGCATTGTAAGCCTATCAACCGAATCCGCTATTAAGGTAAATTCTTTGCCACTGGCAGATGCAGCAGTATATAAATAAAACGATTTAAATCCTAATTTATACAAAATTCTCGTTCTACTTCCTTTTTTAAATTTTTTAAACCATACTAACCCTATTTGGGAATGAGTATATATCTTTGATACTTCAACATTTGCGTTGTCAAATTTGGGTAATTCGCTGACGCTCACCTATTTAATTAGACTCTGCAAGGTCACAGCTCATTTTAACTGTTGAAGTCTCAAAGGTATAGTGCTTTTTCTCCTAGTTATATGAGAAAATCTTAGCTTCTTTAACTTCCTACTTGATTGGCCTATTTTTATCTTGAGCTCTGAAGCGCATCTAAGCACTAACTCTTTTAGTGTGCTTGTGAGTTTAGTTTCAATCCATTCTTTTAACTTTATTCTGCACTCCTCTTTTAACTTAGAAATAGTATAAGACGATCTATAAACTGTTCTATTGATACATTGTTTAACTAACATTTGCTGCAACACTTTTGTAAAGTTTTGACTGTATGTAGTTAGTATAAAATCAGTTTTGAAAAAAGTTTAGTGAATAATTGCTTGACCATTATTGTCAATGATTTGTTTTTATTATTATAAAAACGAAATATAAAGATAAAACAATAATATACTACTTTTGTTTGTAGAGACTTAATGAAACCGGATAATATTGTGTTATTACAGTATTTTATAATGGATTTTTAAATGACATTCTTTTGTGAACTGTTTATAATATAGCCCATATAGTAGTAAAAACAATATAAAACAATTATTTATTAGTAAAATTTTTATACTGTTTTTGATTCTATTTATTTCACTTAACAAAATTTTTTATTAAAAATAATAACATGCTAAATTCAATAATAAGCTTTTTAAATCCGTTTAATTATAATGTTGGTTCAATACCAAATATTATCGAATACGCTACAGCCAATTTAGATTTAAATCTATATTTCCAAAATACTCAAGGGAGAAATGAAGGTTTAGAACAGCTGAGGCAAGTTACAGTTGCAGATTGGAACCGTACAGGAGTAGTAGGTAAGGGCAGAATCGATAGCTATAATAGCGTAGATGCTTTTTCCCAAGATTTGCTTAATAATGGTTACACAGAAACAGCAGCAAATGTTGCAATCTCACTTCCTTCACAAAGAACTATTGCAGATAGTAGTGAACTTTTTATTAAAATTTATAATAATCTACTTTATAATAATACTCGTGATATTAATTATAACTTAGTATCAAATCCGAGAGAAGATTACCGTGTTGGATTTGATATAGAATCAGGTAAAATGGATATAAGCAATACATATGTGGTGGAACATCTTGAAAATGATGTTAAGACAATAATAGCAGGGAGAGATTTTACAACTGAACGTACTTTTTTTATACCTAAAAATAAAGACGGGGCTTTTAATGAAGGTAATATTGAATTAAAAATTGCTTTAAAAGCTGGCCCTAATTTTAAAATAGACGATCGTGATAATTTTAATGAAGAAGATTATCAGCTCGTATTTAATAATCAAAGCACCAATCAAGCTTATCAAAATACCAAATTCCACTATAATCACTATAATACTGTTAAACATTATTTACATGAAATAACACCTTCAGCATTATATATAATTGAAAATGAAAAATTCTTGAATAACACTTATAATGACATTATTTCATCCCTAGGTAAAAATGGATATGTAGATACAGAAAGTTGGAAAATTGCGGAAGGATCCTATTCTCCTTACTTAGGTGCAGCACATGGTGTGTTAAGTTCACTTGATTCTTATGCTACAGGAAATTTTTTGCCTTTAATTAACTCGGGTTTATATAACTCCAAAATCCACTCAAATGGTCACTATGGTACAGATCTTTTAAGCACTGCAGCTAGCATGTTGATCAATTTCTATGCTGGTGGTACTGCAACATTCTTGTTCGGATTAGCTTTAGAAGGAGTTAAATACGGGTTCACTCATTATGGTTATGAAAAGGATTCAGGTATTATGCAAGGCTTAGATTTACTTAGCTCTGTAGTTAAATTCTATAATACTTCTAGCATAACAGTAAAAGCGATAGAAGGCTTAAAAGTAGGCGTTTCAGCAATAAAAGTTTTCTATAATACCACTGCTGACGACGTAGCTAAAGCAGCTAGTGATGCATACTATTACGGAGCTAAAGAAGCTAGCACTAGCTATGAGTATACTTCTAAAGCAGCTAATGATGCATTGGAGTATCTATCAGATATTAAAAATGATATTGAGAATAGTATGAATAATCTAGTTCATGACGCATTCAATTACTTAGGAAAATTGGTTAGTCCAGAAATAGAGTGCTCAAATTACAACTTAGCCTTATAATATAAGGCGAATGCAATAAAAAATAGCATATCTTACTAATTTTAAGCAAAAGATATTGAGGTATATCCTGATATTAATCACAAGGAGAATTAATGTCAGCGCTATAAAAATTAGAGATGCCCAATATCGTTTAGGGGAGGGTGAGAAGAGGAAAAAACTCTAAATCACCCCTAAGCAGATCCAGCAAAAATATCTATACTTTACTAAACTTTATTACAATCAAAAAATACTCCTATAATTTTATTGTAAAACTCAGTTTCTAAGAGCTTTTCAAGATTCATTGGTGATGATTTGAATTTTCTAAGCTATCTGATATATAGATTAATAGTATTTTATAAGTTGATTAATCTGTTTATTACAGTCTTTAACATTATAGCATTATATTTTGATGATTTATAAAGCGAGGTAATCTTGCTTTAAATTTACTTATTTTTCATTAGCTAATTTAAGTACAAAAAGTTATAATGCATTAAATTTTACCGCTAAATGTTAGCTTTAAGTTTATTAGTTAGTTATTTAACATAAGAACATTTATTCTTAAGCTTTTATAAGTAGAAAAACTATAATAATTCAACATAATAAAAAGTCTTTATGTTAATCAATCAAGGCCTATTTACTTCTGAATCAGTATCAGATGGACATCCAGATAAAATTTGCGATCAGATTTCTGATACTATATTGGATGCTTGTTTAAAAGTAGACAAGTTTAGTCGCGTTGCTATAGAAGCAGCATGTAAAGGTAATACAATTTATCTATTAGGTGAAATTACCAGCCAAGCAAACCTTAATTACCACAATATAGTTAAAAATGTTTTGGAAAAGATAGGTCATGTTAATAATGAATGGGGTATAGATTCTGAAAATTTTGTTTTAGTTAGTAAAATAGCTGAGCAATCTCAAGAAATAGCTGTAGGAGTAGATAGTGGAATCGAAATAGGCGCAGGAGATCAAGGTATGATGTTTGGATTTGCTTGCAATGAAACAGAGGAATATATGCCTATGCCTATAATGTTGGCTCATGCTCTCATGTTAAGGCATAAAGAATTTCGCAATACTAAAGAAGGTAAAAAAATAGGACCTGATGCTAAAGCTCAGGTTAGTGTTTTTTACGATAAAAATATCCCGTTATATGTAGATTCTATAGTACTTTCTACTCAACATAGCCATGAACTAAGTTTAACACAGCTAAAAGAAATAATTATAGAAGAGATAGTAAAGAAAGTAATTCCTCCTCATCTTTTAACTAATGCTAAGATTTATATTAATCCTGCAGGTCTTTTTACTATAGGAGGGCCTATCGCTGATGCAGGATTAACCGGGCGTAAAATAATTGTTGATACATATGGTGGATATAGCAGGCACGGGGGAGGGGCGTTTTCAGGTAAAGATCCAACTAAAGTAGATCGTTCTGCTGCATACGCTGCAAGACAAATAGCGCGCTATTTTGTTGCAAAAAAAATAGCTAAATCATGTGAGGTCAGGGTTGCATATGCGATAGGCATTGCTCAGCCTGTGATGATCAATATTGATACATTTGGTACTGGAGCTATTACTGAGTCAGACGTGCTTAATAAATTGCCTATTGGTAATATTTACGATTTGATGCATCCTCAAGTAATAATAGAGAGGCTTAATTTGCGTGCACCAATATATGCAGAAACTTCGACTTACGGACATTTTGGAAGAGTTCAGTTTCCTTGGGAAAAGGATTTATAAAACAATTCAATATATGGATATAGCTCCAATTGATGAAGTGGCTAGTTGTTTTATGCAAGAAAGAAGTGGTTAGGGTTGAGTATAAAATATCTAGGAAGAAGTGTGCAATGATTTAGTATAAATTGCTAAGGAGTTTTTGGTTTTATAGCCTTTAATCGTTTAGCAAAGTTATAAGCCATCAAGTAAGCATGCAGATGCCTCTTCAGCTCATCCTGAGATGCATAATAGAAAGTGTTAACAGTTGCTTCTTTCAATGCTCTATTCATTCGCTCTACCTGAGCATTTGTCCAAGGATATTTGATCTGGGTTTTTCTATGCTATAGCTAAAACAGTATAAAAGAGTCACGTTATATGTTAAAGTAGCCTATAACATATATAGGAATGAAGAGATAAGATGACATATTCAATTCAGTTCAGAAAGAAGGTATTAAAATTAGAAGAAGCTGGTGATTCGTTTCTAAAGTTGTCGCAACGATTTAAAATATCAACGACAACAATTAGCAGATGGAAGAAGCAAATAACGCCTAACAAGCACAGGAATAAAAAGGCAGTAAAAATAGACTATGAAGCTCTAAAAAGATATATACAAGAGTATCCTGATTC
>CAYLWW010000043.1:0-12785 GCA_964387585.1 uncultured Candidatus Midichloriaceae bacterium | reverse complement strand
TGCTATCGATCAAGCCTTTGAATTCTATAATTATCAATTGGAATGACTATAACATACAGCTAGTGATTTTTGATGCTGTTTACCTTACATTACAAATATATGTTATAAGCTATACACACCTCATCTCTTAGAAACTAAATAGTCTTTTTATAATCTGCTTTTTTAAATTATGCTAATTTAAATACGTTAATAATAAGATTAATTTTAGTTATTATCAGGTTTCCATGCTTGATAATTAGCTTCAATAGGTTGTTGTACACCATCTCCTAGTATATGACCTGAAGGATAGTAGGCGTTAGGTGTACCTGTTAAATTAGGAGAATTAGATTCTTCCCATTCATATGCTATAAGCTTTTGAGCAGATGGTATGTTATTGCAACGATAATGTAACCAGTTAAACCATAAATTTGATATGGAAGTGGCTTCTGGAAAATTACTACTATACCTTACATATCGTTTCCTATTTTGATTTTTTTTAATGAATAAATGCTGTTCGTAATATTTATTACCAAATTCATCTATTCCTATTAAACTGCAAAATATTTTAGTATATAACCAAATTCCTATATTCATATTTAAAAGTTATTTTATAATTTTTTCATTAAAAATAGTTTATTATTCGCAGTTTGCTTTATCCATAGCTTCCTTCATACCGCGCTTTATCATATTACTGGCATTAGGGAATTCACTACCCAATTTAGCTAAAGTAGTACAAGCTTCTTGAATTTTACCTAATTTGATTAATGTTTCTCCCAATTTAAGCAAATTATCTGGAGCACGACCACTATTTTTATTAGCTTTATATCCTTTAAAATAATAAATCGCAGCTTTTTCATAATCACGTTCATGAGAATAAGTTTCAGCAATCCAGTAATAAGCATTACCTACTAAACTATTTTTAGGATTATTTTTTATAAAATTTTCAAATGCTTTACGAACATTGGCATGATACTCTCCATCGTTACCTTTATTAGGTGATTCCTTAAGTAGATTGTAAGCCTCTTGATAATCTTCTTCTGCTGTTTTATTGCTTTTATTATTTTGCTTGTTACTAGCTGTTTTTTCTAGCTTACTACTATCTGAATTATGGTTTTGATCACCAACATTTGCCTCATCAAGGCTACCTTCTATATTATCTATTACACCAATATCGTTTTTATTAATTGAGCTTCCATTTTTTTCCAACTGGTTTATTTTATCTTCTAAATTAATGATTTTATCATTAATTTTATTGATTATATATTGTAATCGCTCTAATTCTCCTCTAATTCCTTTGAATTGCTCACCTATTTCATCAACGTTGATGTTATTGGGTATTGCAGCTGCACTTTTATTATCTGCTTGTCCATTATAATTATTATAGACATATTTTTGTAAAATATTTAAATTACGCTCTAAATTTTCTAGTCTATTAATTGCTGAATCAGGATCAGCTATCTTAGTAACAATGCCATTATCTGCGTACGCTGAAAATGGTATTGCAATTGCATATAGTAATATAATTATTATCTTCTTCATATACTTATTGAGTTTCTTAAATTTGTTACTATTGAAAATAAAGCTAATTACAAACAAAGTTGATGATTTTTTTTGGTACATACACTAATTTCAACATACTCTTATTTTTCATAGCGTTAATTACTGCTGGTATCGCTTTTGCTTTTTGTTCAATTTCTTCTTGATTAGCTGAGCTGCTTACTTCAACTGTTCCTCTTACTCTTCCACTAACTTGAACTACTATGGTAATATAATCATTTTCTAGCCATTTAGGGTCAGCGATGAGCCAATTATGTTGGGTTATTGTGGATTGATTACCTAATAAGCTCCATAATTCTTCAGTAATATGAGGTGCTATAGGATTAAGAAGTAGTATTAATGTTTCTAATGCTTCGCGTCGCATGCTTATACTTGCTTTGCTTTCACAAATTACATTGTTTAGTTCACGTATATTAGCGATAGCCTTATTTATATGTGATTTTTCTAAACTTTCAGTTACATTAAATATAGCCTTATGCATTGCTTTACAGAGCTTAATATTTTCATTTTCTTCTGTTGATACATTACTATTATCTATACTTTCATTTTTAATTTCTATAGTTAATTTATATAAACGGTTTAAATATTTCAAGGTACTTTCTACTCCCTCATCTGTCCACTCTATATCCCGTTCTGGGGGAGAATCTGATAAAACAAACATTCTTGCTGCATCAGCACCATATTGTTCTATTATATAGCTTGGTTCAACTACATTATTTTTTGATTTACTCATTTTTTCTGTACCAATTAAGATTAGCTCTTCATTGGTAGTGATATGGTAATATTTATCATCTTTTTTTATCACTTCTTTGGGATAAATCCATTGGCCACTATGATCTTTGTAAGAATTATGGCATACCATGCCTTGAGTTAATAAACTATTGAATGGCTCAGTTACTTGCCAGTAATTGCATTTAGCAAGAGCTTTCGAAAAAAACCTAGAATATAATAAATGCAATACAGCATGTTCTATACCCCCTATATACAGGTCTACTGGAAGCCAATATTCGCTTAGTTTTTTATCTATAGCTTGAGTAGAATTTGGATTACAAAAACGCCCAAAGTACCATGATGATTCCATAAATGTATCGAACGTATCTGTTTCTCGTTCAGCATTTCCACCGCACTTATGGCATTTTATATATTTCCAAGTTGGGTGATGTGATAATGGATTTCCAGGTTTATCAAATGTTACATCTTCGGGAAGTAGAACTGGTAGGTCAGTTTTTAACACTGGTAGAGTACCGCAAGTGGGGCAGTATATTACCGGTATAGGGCATCCCCAATACCTTTGTCTTGAAATACCCCAATCTCTTAATCTATATTGTAATTTCTTTTTTCCTAAACTCTTGTCTTCTAGGTAAGTTATGATTTTTTCTTTAGCTTCTATATTAGTTAATCCATCTAAAAAATCTGAATTAACCATTATTCCATCTTTTATGAAAGGTTCGTTAATAACATTAACCAACATTTCCTCTTTAAATGGTTTTATAACCTCGGTTATAGGTAGATTATACTTTATAGCGAATGCATGATCGCGAGAATCATGGGCAGGGCAGCCAAATACAGCACCTGTTCCGTAACCTAATATTACAAAGTTAGCAATATATACGGGCAATAAAACTCCTTTTTTTACAGGATGTTTTACTAGTAGGCCTGTATCATAACCTAATTTTTCAGCTTTTTCCAATGATTGCTCACTAGTGCCAATTTGTTTGCATGCAGTTAAAAAATTTTCTAATTCTTTTGTTTTTGCTAGCTTTTCTACTATAGGATGATTATAAGCTAATGCTATAAAGGATCCACCAAATAAGGTTTCTGGCCTAGTAGTATAAACTTCAATTTTATCATTGCTATTAATGAAGAAATTTACCAATGCTCCTTCAGATTTGCCTATCCATTTCTCTTGCATTAACCTTACTTTTTCAGGCCATTTACTTAAGCTAGATAGCTCATTTAACAATTCTTCAGCGAAATCCGTAATTTTAAAGAACCATTGCTTTAGGTTGCGTTGCTCAACAATAGCTCCTGAACGCCATCCTTTACCATCTATTACTTGCTCATTAGCTAATACCGTATTATCTACTGGATCCCAGTTTACCAAAGCTTCTTTTTGATATGCTAAATTATTTTCAAGTAGGGTTATGAACATTTCCTGCTCATGCTTGTAATAAGAAGCATCGCAAGTGTTAATTTCTAAATTCCAGTCGTAAGATAATCCTATGCGTTTTAAGCTTTCACGCATAGCCGCTACGTTTTCATATGTCCAAGTTTTAGGGTGTATTCCTCGATTAATGGCAGCATTTTCTGCAGGCAAGCCAAATGCATCCCAACCCATAGGATGTAGCACATTATAACCCTGAGCGCGCTTAAATCTTGCTATAACATCTCCTATCGAATAATTACGCAAGTGTCCCATATGTATCCTACCTGAAGGATACGGAAACATTTCAAGCACATAATACTTTGGTTTTGTGCTACTTTTTTCTAAAACAAAACAATCATTTTCTTCCCAGTATTGTTGCCATTTTTTTTCTAATACATCGGGGTTATATTTATCTTCCTTAAACATAATATTGCTACTGTTTGTTAATACTTATTTCTAGCTTAGTAGTTTTTTTTAGTAAATTAATAACTAATTTTAAATATAATTATAGGTCATAACTTTCAAATAGGATAGTATGATTTATCATAAATACTAATTATCTGAGTTGATTACTACATATTTTTCTAGGTACTTAGAAGTATATCCTAATTGACTTTTAACTAAGCCTTCGGGCGTACCAGAATACACTAAGTGACCGCCTTCACCACCTCCTTCAGGACCTAAATCTATTATCCAATCTACTGTTTTTATAACATCGAGGTTATGTTCAATAATAATAACGGTATTACCCTGATTAACAAGAGAATGGATTACCTCTAAAAGTTTATCCACATCAGCAAAACTCAATCCTGTAGTAGGTTCATCTAATATATAAAGGGTTTTGCCCGTTGCTCTTTTTGTTAGCTCTTTAGCTAGCTTAATTCTTTGCGCTTCTCCACCTGATAGAGTAGTAGCTCTTTGCCCTAGTTGTATATAACCTAGGCCTACCTTTGATAATACTATTAATTTTTCTCTTATAGCTGGTAAAGAGTCAAAAAATATTACCCCTTCATCAACAGTCATTTTTAATACATCAGCTATTGACTTTTCTTTATATAGTACGCTTAGTGTTTCTCTATTATACCTTTGCTCTTTGCATTCTTCACATTGAACATAAACATCAGGTAAAAAATGCATTTCTATCTTTATAACTCCATCTCCTTGACAAGCTTCGCATCTACCACCTTTAACATTAAATGAAAACCTTCCCGCTGTGTAACCCCTGGTTTTAGCTTCAGGTAAACCGGCAAACCAATTACGGATATGATCAAATACTCCTATATAAGTTGCAGGATTTGATCTAGGCGTCCTCCCTATAGGTGTTTGATCTATATCTATTACCTTGTCTATAAGTTCTAATCCTTTTATTTGTTTACAGCCAATAAAGTTAGCATCTTTATTATTGAAATATTGTGCTAAATTTTTATACAGGGTTTCTATCACTAAAGAAGATTTACCACAGCCTGATACTCCAGTAACGCAAGTCATAGCGCCTAGAGGTAAAGTAACATTAATATTTTTTAGATTATTAGTATTAGCTTCTATTATTTCTATAGATTTCTCCTTATATATTTCCCTTCTTTTTTCAGGTAAAGCAATCTTTTTACGCCCACTTAAATAAGCTCCAGTACTACTACTAAGACTATCCATAATAGCTTTTGGTCTACCTTCTGCTACTATATTTCCCCCATGAATACCAGCTCCAGGACCTAAATCAATCACGTGATCTGCTGAAAGAATAAATTCTTCATCATGTTCTACGACTATTACTGTATTACCGGCATCTTTTAAATCTTTTATGGTTTTGAGCAGGTTAGCGTTATCTCTTTGATGCAGCCCTATTGATGGCTCATCTAATACGTACATTACTCCTGTTAGTCGCGATCCTAATTGAGATGCTAAATGTATACGTTGACTTTCACCACCAGATAAAGTACTAGATGAGCGTGAAAGTGTGAGATATCCTAAACCAACATTTTCTAGAAAACTTAACCTATCTTGTATTTCTTTTAGAACTCTTTTAGCTATATTCACTTCTTGAGTTTTTAAAACACCTGTTAAGCTTTTAAACCAATTAGATGCTTCTATCACCGATAAATCACAAACTTCACCAATGTGTAAAGAATTAATTTTTACTGATAGCGACTTCTCATTAAGCCTATACCCATCACAATGATCGCACTTTAAAGTTTGCTGATAACGTTGGAGTTTTTGTTTTTTTCTTTCTCCTTCCGGGTCATTAAGTATTTCTTTATACCTACGCTCTAAACTTGTTATTACTCCTTCAAATGGCTTATTAGAATGATAAGTATGATTCTGGTCACGGATAATTGTAGGTATAGCAGTACCTCCAGAACCATATAATATTATTTGTTTTATTTCGTTAGATAGCTTAGCAAATGGCAAATTAGGATCAACTTTATAATAATCCATCACCGCATGTAAGGCTTGTAAATAATATGAGCTCCACGCCTCACTCCACGGTGCTATTGCTCCATCATTTATGCTTTTATTATGATCTGGTACTACTAAAAAGGGGTCAAATATAGTTTTTACTCCTAAACCATTGCATGTAGAACATGCCCCAAATGGACTATTGAAAGAGAATAATCTTGGCTCTATTTTATCTATTGAAAAACCAGATACTGGACAAGCAAATTTAGAAGAAAAGGTAATTTTTTCATTACTATCTATATTCTGTATATATACAAGGCCATCAGATAATTTTAATGCGTTTTCAATTGCTTCGTATAGCCTGCTATCTATTTCATCTTCTAATGTTATTCTATCTACTACTATTTCTATATCATGCTTTTTGTTTTTTTCTAAACTCGGTACTTCTTCTAGATTATATAACTTACTATCTATGATAACTCGCCTAAAACCTTGACGTTGCATGTTTTGCAGTTCTTTTTTATATTCTCCCTTTTTTCCTCTAATAATTGGTGCTAATACATATATTTTCAAACCTTTTGGCATAAGCAATATACGATCTACCATTTCTGTTATGGTTTGGCTTTCTATTTTTAAGCCAGTAGTAGGAGAATATGGAATCCCTATTCTAGCATATAGTAAGCGCAAATAATCACATATTTCTGTAACTGTTCCTACAGTTGATCTAGGATTACGAGCTATAGTTTTTTGCTCTATAGAAATAGATGGTGATAGACCATCGATAGAATCAACATCTGGTTTTTGCATTAATTCAAGGAACTGTCTTGCGTAAGCTGATAGGCTTTCTACATACCTTCGTTGTCCTTCAGCATATATAGTATCAAAAGCTAATGATGACTTCCCTGAGCCGCTTACTCCAGTTATTACTACTAATTTGTTACGAGGTATATCAACATTTATGCTTTTTAGATTATGTTCTCTAGCTCCTCGTATAGAAATTTTTTTCATTTTAAATATTAATCTCGTTTTATTAATATGGATTGATAAAAATCCTAAGAATTTAAGAAATTAAGTGCAAATTTCTATTTTTTATTTAATTCTTTTTATACTTATAAGCTAATACTGTAAGCAAGTAAAACTTAGTTTATTTTTTAATGTTTTTGCAGCATACTATTGAGTTAAGATTACTCTTTTATCAATAACTTTTATTTCGCGAAGATTATTATCTATAGCGCCAGAATGTTGATTTTTTACAAAAGATATTCTCAAAGTTATAATGCTATTCTCTCGGTAAAAACCCCTAGCCAAGTCAGGCCATTCTATTATACTTACTCCTAGTTGTAGGGCTTCCTCTAAGCCCAAGTGCTCTAACTCAGAAATACTGTTAATTCTATATAAATCAAAGTGTGAGATAATAAAATCACTACTATTATACTGATGTAAAATATTAAAAGTTGGGCTAGTAATAATCTGAGGCTGTTCTAATAAGCAATTGATAATCATACCAGCTATAGTAGTTTTACCAGCTCCTAAATCTCCATGAAGCTCTATTACATTACCAATTTTTAATGACTTTGCTATATCCAAAGCTAAGGATGGCATGTTATCTAAATCAGTAATAATTGATCTGTCTAGTTTATTCATAATAATTTGAACTCGCTTCAATTACTTCAAATTCATTCAGTCTTAATGAGAATATGCTTCACTCCTTCCTTTACGTAAACATAACCAGAAATGATTGTTAAAGCTGCAGCAAACCAAATACTAAACTGCCCTATTTCATTAGCATAACTTATTCCAGAACCTTCTTCTCCAAGTAAAAGTACTATAATTGCTATCATCTGAACTACAGTTTTAAGCTTGCCTAAAAAATTTACAGGCATCTTCACTTTTTGTTCTGCTAAATATTCTCTCATACCTGAAACGAATATTTCACGACATAATATAGCTATTATTGGGAAAACAGGAGCCATTTTACGATCAACTAACATAAGTAGAGTTGAAGATACTAGCATTTTATCAGCTATAGGATCGAGCATTCTGCCGAAATTTGATTGTGCTTTTAAATATCGAGCTAAGATTCCATCGAAATAGTCAGTAATGCTAGCAAAAACAAATATTGATGTAGCTATGTAATGAGCTAATACCCCATCTAGATAAAACGAAACAACTAGAACGGGAATTAAACCTATTCTAACTATAGTAAGAATATTAGGTATATCTTTGAACATATAGCATGTTTAATTTATATAAATTAAAATGATATTGTACATATCGTTGATGATAGTGTAAATATAGAATTATACTAATTGCTCTAATATCACGAATAAAGTATATTAAAAATATAAGATAAGATATAGAATAATTAAAATTATGTCAGAGGATTTTTCAGCAATTCCTTCTAGTATAGCACCTAATAATCCAGGAAATGCACATAAAGCCCTTAAGTCATTTGAGGACACAGCTCCTAATGTTCAACCGCCCTTTAACACACTTAAAAAGATTTTTGATTCTTTCCAAGCATTTCAACAATCAATAACTCCGCCAAGTATTACAACTTCAATAACTCCCCCTCCAATTATTTCAGCTGATGCTAAAATCCATAGCTTGTTTGGAAGCAGAGGTGGTGGTAAATAACAAATTACAACTTATAAAACTTAGTTTAAATTTATTAGTAAAGTGAGCTATTCAATTAAAAGATCCTCTACCTTGTCTACTCCTAACGGGGAAAAAAATGTGCTATTACATTCTTGTTGCGCTCCTTGTTCAGGGGAATTAATGGAGGCTATGCTGGAATCGGGGATTGATGTTACTGTATTTTTCTATAACCCTAATATACATCCTGTTAAAGAATATGAAATTAGAAAGCAAGAAAATATAAAATTTGCTGAAAAATTGAATATACCATTTATAGATGCAGATTATGATGTTCAAGAATGGTTTAGAAAAGCAAAAGGAATGGAATATGAACCTGAAAGAGGTGAAAGATGCACTATGTGCTTCGATATGCGCTTCATCCGTACAGCTTCATATGCATCAGAAAATGGATTTTCATTATTTACCAGTTCTTTAGGAATATCTCGTTGGAAAAATATGGAGCAAATCAACCAATCAGGGATTAGGGCAGCTTCATACTATCCGCAGGTTAGTTATTGGACATATAATTGGCGTGCTGAAGGGGGGAGTACAAGAATGTATGAGATATCTAAAAGAGAGAATTTTTATAAACAAGAGTATTGTGGTTGCATCTATTCTTTAAGAGATTCTAATGCTTGGCGCGAAAAAAATGGGCGTTCTAAAATAGCAATAGGCGAACAATTTTATAGCTAGAGCTTCATAAAATAATCCTTATAAACCAGTATTTGAAAAAATAATGAAATCAATTTTAGGGGTTGATCCAGGTCTTCTTAATACGGGATGGGGAATAGTAACTAAAGAAAAAGGCGAATTGCATTACGTAGCTTCAGGAGTAATAAGTACTAAGGCTTTAGCGGTAAAAGAAAATAATCTTATATTGCGTTTAACTTATATCTTTAGTTCATTAAAAGATATTCTTAAGTCTTATTCACCTATTGAGTGTGCTATAGAGAATACATATGTAAACCTTAATTACGGGTCGTCACTTAAACTAGCTCAAGCTAGAGCGGCAGCAATAGTTGCGTGCGGAGAATCAGGAATAACGGTAATTGAGTATCAGGCTAAAACTATAAAAAAAGCCCTTACCGGAAATGGTCAAGCAGATAAGGTACAAGTAGTTAAGGCATTAAAATTTTATCTAAAAACAATGCCACAAATAAAATCAACAGATGAGTCTGATGCTTTATCGATTGCAGCTTGTCATGCTTATCATATAAAATATTGATAATCAAATAGTATCAAATCTGAATGAAACTAAAATAAGCAGCAGACTTTCCCTTTGGTAGTCATATCCCCTAAACAAACACCTCTATATTATATATCCATTGCTAATTTCTTAGCTAAGAATATGATATCACAATGCAATTGTATCAAAATAAGATTCATTACAATATTTTAGCTTGAAGTTTCATTTATAGTAAATAAAATTTCTAAAAAATGATATGAAAATCAAAGAGTTGAATCTTTTTACAGCATAAGTTTTTGAACTTTATTCTACTACCCCGTATAATATAGGTAATATATGTTACATATATTTATTTTAACAAAATAATAATTTTATATCCCAAATGTCTAGAGAAAAATTTAAAATACAAGAAACAACTGCTAAAATATTAGAGGCAAACGAAGTTAATTACTTACTCCGAACTACTATTGAACAAAATTATAGAAATAATTCTGACTTTAAAGAAGACATACAAGTTCATAAAGAAATCGGTTATATAGATCTATTACAACGTCTTAGTAATGAAGAAAGTATAGCTAATACATTCAGCTCTGATACAATACATTTGATTCCTATTGTAAAAGAGAATCACTGGACAGGTTTAGCATTAAAGATAAATACAAATGACAATAAAGCAGAGCTACATTACTACGAGAGTATAAATCGAGAGCTTGGTAACAATAATCAAAGCGACACAATGATTTTAGCTAGGTTAGCAAATTTACTTAACAATCACGGGTATAATGTCGAAGCTAATTATCACAACAAGTTTATACAAAATGATCGTGTTTCATGTGGAAGTTTCACAGCTCAAAACTTAGGTAATGGAGCATTTAATAACTTTGAACAAACTATTGCACCAATAATTACTAGTTATAAAGATAAAGCACAAAGTGATAATAACCCAAACGTTTTTAATCATGGCAATATTACTAAGATTAACATAAAATTTCCATTACCATCGTTTGTAAAAAATCTTGAAGATTTAGGTAATTATAACCTAGAGCCTCAAAATTTTATAGCTAGTGCTATTTATTCTAATGATATGAATAAGGTTATTCGTGTTCAAGAAAATTTTGCTTTAATAAATCCAGATAATGATGTTACGCCTGATTATAGTATGTTTATCAATAATGATGTAAAGATCAATTATACTGAAGATTTTGCAGAACATGATGAAATAAGTTTTTTTAAGCAAAAAGATAAAGTTAACAGCATCAATGAGCAAAGCATTAACTACAGTGAAGTTTATAAAACAGGAGCATATATAGCAGAAAATCTCATGTTTATGAATGAGCTTGCTGGAAAAGCTGGTCAATTCATTACTGGAGAAAAAGAATATAAATTTGCTGATGTTGAAACTGTGAAGAATACTTCAACATTGTTACATATAAGCTCAAGTTTTGCCCATGCTTATGCAACTGGGAATCCTTTACCTATTCTAAATACCGCTCTTTATACAGCTAATAACCATATAGATATCAAAGAACACTTATTAGAAAATAATAGTAATTTAGATGTTAAAACGGTAGATAATATCGAGTGTTTTATTGGCGCAGGAGTGCAAGCTCTTAGTTCATTAGTATTTTTTGGATTTACCGGAGCTGGAGCTTTTATAGGTGCTTTACCTTTTGCTAAGTGTATTACAAATTCTTTGCTACATGATAAACCCGAAGAGTTAAGTACGTTCAATTATTTGATAAATGCAACAAGTAATGTTACTGGCATGATGTCTGGTAGTAATAAATTTATTCAAGCTTTTGAAGCAATTAAAGGTGTTTATAATACTTACTCACATTTCAGCATCAATCAATTGCCTACTGATAATTCTTCAAGTGAAGAACTTCTAGAGAGCAATTATTATGATGCTGCTGAAATTTTAGTAGTAAATCATGATGAAGCAATAATGACAATAGATTCTTAGAAATTACAAATAATTAACAGCAGTTCGAGATTAGAAATAATGAAGATGTGGTGTTGAAGTAAAATAGCGGATGCCTTATTGTAGATTCATCAAAAAACTAATATAGGTAGCTGGATAAAAAAGATATTACGGAATTATTTGTATTTCTCGATGATTTTTGTAAAGCGATTGATGTGTGTATAGAAGGTAAATCATTACAAAATTGCGCAAATCCATGAAAAAACCGGAGATAGAGCTATCTGAGATTATGACTATTGAGTTTTGATAGCCTCAATCTTCGTGTAAAAATTTAAAATATTTTTATCACTCTTATCTTCAGCTTTATAGAAAAGATTTTTCTATTTTGCTTTCATATAATAGCTTTATAAAGCTAAAAAGAAGGGTGATTAGTTTTATTTTACACTTTTAAATGGTATTATAGAGGGGCAAAAACACTGGAATATATTAGGTAAATTCGACATCTACACCAGTTTGTCACACAAAAAGTATTAGACGAAACAAAGTATTTGCGCCAGATATGCAAAGCTAGGTAAAACGACTAAGGGATGGTTTTTTGGGCTAAAGTTATATGTTGTAATTAATGAAATTGGTGAAATTCAAGGAGTTCAGCTAACGCTTGGGAGTGTTGATGATAGAGTTTAGGCTTTATCTCTAACAAAATGCCTGACCGGCCTATTCTTATTAGACGAGAAAGGGTATAAAAAAAAAGAGCTTTTTGAAGAATTGTATAGTTAATGACTTGAATTAGTGACTGAAATACCTTTTTGGCAGAACATATATCTTTTTTCTGGATCCAACTTCGGATTGATTAGAATTTTTTATCTATAGCTAGAGTATTTTAAACCTTCTTTGCTTCAAGGCTTATTTCTAACCCCAATAATGGATTAAGGATGTTTTAAGGATCGATTCATGTTAACTTTAGG
>CAYLWW010000042.1:0-13046 GCA_964387585.1 uncultured Candidatus Midichloriaceae bacterium | reverse complement strand
CCCTAAATCTATTCTTCCTATGTGTAATTCACCTTTTGCTTTGTCGTATACCCCAAACATATTTCCTAAATTCACATCATGATCACCTAACAACATTGATACTTTTAATGCTTGATAATACTCTTTCTTAGGTATTTTTACAGTGATTTTATCTTTTTTGATTGATGTGTTATATTCTTTATCTAGTATAAATGTATTTGTGGCACCAGGAATTTCTTTATCACTTAAAACAAATTCTACTTTTGTTCCTTCTTTCTGTGCTAAATTATCTATTAACTTATTTAAGTTTTCTCCTAAATACTTATCTTTATTTACTTTATCGTTATTGAGATAACGAGATACCATCATAAACTCATTATTTCTATCATCTCTTACTAATGAAACTTTAGGTGCTAATTCATATTCCAAACCTTCTTTATTTAGAGCAACTTCATTAATTCTAGATGCTATAAACTCACCTAATATATCTGCCTTATTTGTATCTAACCCAACAATACGGCGACCTAGCTGCTTAAGAAAGAGCGTAAAACTTTCTATAATGCTAATGATAACGCTATTTGACCTTTTGAACTGATAAAGTGAGCTATCTTCTCCTTCATTCCTCAAGCGAGCCTGATACCCTAAGCTTCGCCCATCAGTTACTCCACCAGTATTTTCAAAATCTTCGCTCTTAAAGATATTGTAATTATTATTCGATATACTGTTTTTCATATATAAAAAGCATTAGTTTTTATTAGATTATTTTAATAAATATTTAGTCTATTTTAGTTTTTTATTATTTTTTTTGACGTTTAATTTTATTATATTCATGTTTTACTTTTTTTTTCAACCATAATAATTTACTTTATTAAGTATCATTATATTTATATGCAAATATCTTTATTTAAAAGAATAAATAGTTATTATTAAATATATGTTGCTAGCGTATGTTTTTAATATTAAGTTTACATTTAGGTTTTAAATTATAACTTTTAGCCAATATAAACTAATGCAAAAACAACATCGTTCTGCTATAAATTTAACTGTTAAAAATCATAACATTGGTAATAATCATTTAGAAGAAGTAAATCAGTTTTCTCGTGATATTTATACTGAGGTAGAAGGAGAATGGATTTCTTGTTACGGTGATTCATGTAAGTCAGCGCATCCATGTGTCTATTTATCACTTAAAAAACAAGATAAAGTAAGCTGCCCTTATTGTAGCAAAGTATTTATAAAGAAAGTTAAGAGCTAGTTTAGCAAAATATCTCAATTATAAGTTCTTAATTGTTGAAGAGTTTTTATATGATTATGCATTGACTACTTATTAGTTACTTAACTTTAAATCGCTAATATAATATTTTAATAATTTATCAATTTACTTGAGTTAATAAGAAATGCTTATAGAGCTTTTAATATTGTTTTCAATATTAATATCAATATTTCTTTTTATATTAGGTAGGTTTTTGCAAAAAGCTAATTTAATAAAGTTACAAAATGAATTTGCAGCTTTATTAAATTCAGTTTCTTCACAACAGCAAGAACTTATCACTTTATTTAAGGATAATCTTAATAGTAATAACCAACAAATAAGTTTATTGCAAAATAGTATATCGCAAAACGTACAGTCTATACTAATAAGTCAGCGTAGTAATTTTGAGTTGTTGTACCAACATATAGGACAAAATCAGCAGGTAAATGAGTTAAAATTAGAGAAAATTCGTACTATTATAGAAGAAAAATTAACCAAAATTCAGGAAGATAATAGCGTTAAATTGGAAAAAATAAGAGCTACTGTAGAGGAAAAGTTATACGATACTTTAGAAAAGCGCTTAGGAGAATCATTTCAAATAGTTAGTGAACGGTTAGAAATGGTCCATAAAGGCTTAGGAGAAATGCAAACCTTAGCAGCTGGGGTAGGGGACCTGAAAAAGGTTTTAACTAATGTTAAAACTCGTGGCATTTGGGGAGAAGTACAGTTAAATAATTTATTGCAGCAATTACTTACTAGTGAGCAATATGACTCTAATGTAGCAGTTAGGCCTAATAGCCAGGATCGTGTTGAATATGCTATAAAACTTCCCGGCAGAGATAGTAATTTGACTCAAATATGGTTGCCTATAGATGCAAAATTTCCACTTTCAGATTATCAACGTCTTGTTGAAGCTCAGGAACAATGCAATGTAGCAGAGTTAGAAATACAGACAAAATTGTTAGATAATAACATTAAAAAATCAGCTAAAATGATTTCTGATAAATATATCAATCCTCCTTTTACTACTGATTTTGCAATAATGTTTTTGCCTATAGAAGGAATGTATGCTGAAGTATTAAGGCGTCCTGGTTTAATAGAAAAGCTACAAAGTGATTATCGGGTTATTATTACTAGCCCTACTACTTTAAGTGCTATTTTGAATAGCTTGCAAATGGGTTTTAAAACTTTAGCCATAGAGAAGCGTTCAAGTGAAGTTTGGAAAATGCTTGAAATTGTTCGCAAAGAGTTCCTTAAGTTTGCTGATATCTTAAACAAAACTAAGCTTAAGTTAGAGCAGGCAGGGCAGGCTATTAGTGAAGCAGAGAATCGATCTAAAATAATTCATAATAAGTTATCTTTTTTAGAAGAAAATGATCCAGTTAAAGTTGATAGCGAATCTTTGACCATAGTGCCTAAGTTAGATATTTAAGCAAATAATCGATTCTCTTGTTTACACGTATTAGTATGCTAGGCTTAACAAGAGCTCAGCAGTCATTTTTCTGATCTTAATCAAGTGGAGAAAATTTCCTCCATAATTTAAATTTACGATTAATAGTATGATAATGGATTTTTGCAGCTTCTTGAAATTGATACCAATTAGATGATTTATAATTTTTACTTTTCCATACTCTTTTTATAATAGAAATTGGTTTAAATTTTCTTAAAATTTTATAATTGTTTATTAAGCTTTTAGAGGTTGCTTCTTTAAGCCAAAGGTTATGGTGATATGGTATTATTTGGCATTTATATGAGTCGTAAGCAAGTTTATTATAATTTTCTATTCTACTACTAATAGAGTTATGATTTATTTCCCATATCTTAGTAATTTTATTAATAAAATTACTATTTTCTTTTAATTGGTTGGCATTATTACTATTGCTGTATTCTTGTAATAGTTCTTCAATAGCTAATTTAAATCTGTTATTATTATTTATTTTACAATTACGTAATCTATGATCATACCACTGTTTCCCTACCAAATCTGGATAACCTAATGCATCCATATGACCTATCTTGCTGATAGTAAACAATTGATTTTGCTCATAATAAGAAACACCTGGCGATATTGAGTTAAAAGTATCATTAGTTCCAGTAAAATTTTGATGTGCCCAAGAATCAATAAAAGCATGAGAAGCTATGCCTATCCAATATGGATTTTTGCTATATAGTGCATACCTTAACATAGCTCTAGCTAATGAACCACCTGCTATAGTATTGAATTTATTATAGTTATTATCTACTCTTGAACTACAATTTGAATTGCTAGATAAGTTATTATCTAATTCTGGTATAAAATGAAAAGCTAAATATATACTTTCTAAGACGTCATTAGAAAGTAAGAGATTATAACTTTGAGTAATAATATTACGATAAGTTTGATTATTTTTTAAATCCCTAATTAGGTAATATGATGTATTATCATCAATATATTGCGAGCTGTAAGCTATCTTATAAGATGTTGGTGTATCAAGTCCTAACTGTTTTGCCAGTAAAAAAGTAACATAGTAATGAATTTCTATATCCATATTTTATTAATTAATTAATATTTATATATATTTACTTAAATTACTTATAAATATATATAATTGGGAGTAATAAATTAAAAAAAATTTATTCATGAAAGTCAAAAATTACCTAAATGCTAAGGTTATTAAGGCAGTTATTGTTATCATCAATATCTGCTTTTACTGCTTGTTATCTAGTGCTTATGCAGATAATAGTGTTGATAAGTTAAAAAACGAGTTCAAGATCAAGTTAAAAGGTTTTGTAAAAACTGAATCAGCTTTTGTATATAAAGAAGATTCCGAATTTTTTCTCCGTAATGATAACAATTTTCAATATCGATCTGGCAATATTGTATCGAAACCAAATCTTAATATCTCAGCAGAATATAATACAGATTCATTAACTTATGGTTCAAATATAATATTTGATTTTAATACTTTTAAAGATAATATTACCAGTAATAAAATACTGTTTATAAAAGGAAAAGCTGGCCATATAGAGGTCCTCAATTGCTTTGGTGTTAACAAAAAATTATCAGTTGATGCATCAAGCTTTGCTAGTGGGAGTGGTGGTATTAATGGAGACGTTAATTACTGGTTACAAGCAATGTTTTCACCTCAATATATAAACTATGTTATCTTTAGTCCTAATTTATGGAGCGATCAATATGGCATTGACTTTAACAGAGCGAGAGTCAATAAAATCAATTATATTTCTCCTGAAATATATTCTTGGACTATTGGCTTATCGTATATACCAAATATTTGTTTAATGGGAGATTGTCTTGCTACCACCAATAACAATAAAAATACTATTAAAGGTCATATAAAATATAATAATGTAATAAATGCTGGTTTATATTACGCAAATAAGTTTAATAATTTGAGTTTTAAATTTGCGATTAATACTGAATATGGCAAAGCTGATAACAAAACAATACATTACGATACTAATTTTCGTACGGACATTAATAATAAAGAAATAGGGATCAAAGGACGTAATCCATATAGCCTGCAATCATGGAAATTGGGAGCTAATGTGGAATATTTAGGTTTTATAATAGGCGCTTCATATGGAAATTTAAATCAATCAGGATTGTTTAATGAATATTTGCTAAAAGATCTTGTTGTTGCCAAACCCAGTAGCAATAACAATAGTTATTGGACTTTAGGTCTAGGCTATTCAGCAGGACCATTTAGTTTTAGTATTACTCAAATCAATAGTAAAAATAATTTATTTACAGATAAAGATATTGCAACTACCAGTAAAGTATCTCTATTTAATTGGCAAAATACAGTTTTAGGAATAGATTATCGAAATGCTCCTGGGCTACTAAGTTATATTGAAATAGCTAGGTTTAATTTTCAACAATCTGATAACCTTGCTAACATTAAAAAAGGGGTTTTAGCTATGATAGGTATGAAATTTTCCTTTTAAAATTTAGCTATTGTTTTATAAATTCAAGATGATGGTAGTGGGGAGTTGTTGTGGATTTGGTGTCAAAATTCTGTATTAGAGCAGTGAGCACAAAACCAATAAATTTTTCAATTTTTTCTTATACCAGGTATAGACATGATGCTCTTGTACTGTGCTTATAAAAGCTAAATATCTTTATTAAAATTGATTAATTATTGAGCATATAAATCGAGTTTAAGTAATATATTCGATATAATTATGCTATTTCATTTACCTTTCCTGATTCTATGTCTTTTACTGCTTTTAACATAATCCTTTCTTCTTGATTATAGTAATTATTTACTGACGAATCTATTTTGTTTTTATGATTTATAATTTCACTTTGATCAATATTATTTATGTAATTAAGGTGCTTTGTTGCGTTACTGCTATAACTAATTAAGTTTTCTAATTCTTCTGATTTATTAATAGGAATAGTAGAATTACTTTTTTTGATCATTTCAGAAGCAACATTATCTCTTAATATATTTAATTTATCACTCATTACTTTGCCGTATTCATTAAATAAGAAGTGCCTAAATATTTTTTCTCCTTCACCACCACCTAGTATAGAATTGGGTTCAATATTATTATGAGACATTTCTATAACATGAGTTATAAAATAACTGTCTAGCTCTTTAGCAGCTGCATAAATAGCGCTATGATCAGGATTATGAGTTTTAATTACCATAGAAAATCGACTCTGAGCAAAAATTAATAATCATTTTTTTATATATTCGAATTACATTATCTCACTTCAATACTAGCTTGTAACGCCCCAGCTTGATTTATAGTTTTTAAAATCGCTATTAAATCTGGAGTTTTAACACCTAATGCGTTAAGGCCTTGAACTAAATCTTTAAGAGTAGCATTTTCCTCTAATACAGCTAATTTTGTACCAGGAATAGAGGGTATAGGTTCTTTTGGATTGGCTCCAATTAAAAAGTCAAACTTTTCTTCATTAGAAACATTAATGACTAAATTGCCTTGAGCTATAGCTATCGGACTAATTTTGACATTATCTCCTATTACTATAGTTCCTGTAGCCTCATCAATCACTATTTTCGCTACACTATCAGGCGATATAGTTAAGCCTTCTATATCTGCTAATAATCCTGTTACATTACTGCTATATCGGTATGGAACTTTTACTTTTACTGTGCCTGGATCTATAGCGTATGCTATTTCTTCTCTCATAGCTGAGTTAACTGCTGTGGCTATTGCTCGTGAAGTTGTTATATCACCATTTTTTAAGGATAAATGTACTTCTGAAAGTGAGTTCATATTAAAGTTTACAGATGCTTCAACTATAGCTCCATTGCTAATATAGCCTGTTGTAGGTATCGGCTTTATTTTACTGCCTTCCGGATCAGCAAGGGAACCTATGCTCACTACACCTTGAGCTACCCCATATACTTGTCCATCTGCTGCTAGTAAAGGAGTAGCAAGCAAAGTACCGCCTTTGAGGCTTTTAGCATCACCTAAAGCGCTGACATTAATGGATATTCTACTTCCTGGTCTGGCAAATGCTGGAAGATTACTAGTAACCATAACAGCAGCTACATTTTTTGTATTAAAATTTGCTCCCTTAGTGCTTACTCCAAGGCGTTTTAAGTAATCTACTAATCCATTTTCTGTAAATCCTGAATTTCGCAAATTATCTCCGCTGCCGTTTAAGCCTACAACTAAACCGTAACCTACCAAGACGTTATCTCTCACTCCTTCAAAAAACACTATATCTTTCAACCTAGAATCTGCAGCTGCATAATTTATCAAATTAATTTTGCTTAACTTGCTATTATCATTAACTAATTGTGTAAAAGCAATGAGAGAGAAACATCCAAATAATATTAGACAGTTATAAAATGATTTAGTTAGTGCTTTTTTCATATTTAGCTTTTATATGGCTAGTTAATATAGCTCATAAATATTAATAAATTATTTAGTCTTTAAATCACTAAAGCTATAGCTTCTTGATATTCAAATAAAGATATTTTTAAAAACTTAATAAGTGTAATTATATAGGTATTATTTTCAATATCTAGTAATAAATATTAATTAAGCTTATTTCATTTAAAAATTTCTTTTGCATTGCTATATAAATTAAAATTATAGTCATTATCATTACGATAAATCACTTTATTATTGGAATTTATAACAAATGTTGTAGGCAAGGTTATGATCCCAAGCTCTATAGCTTCCTTATTAGATATTAAACCTAATTGCTCGTAAATGCTTATTTTTCCACCCAATGATTTTACTACGGAATCGTTATCATCTTTCCATACTAAGCCAATAAATTTGACCCGCTTTTTTTGATCAATAAGCAATGATTTTAATTTAATCAGCTCATTTATTTCCTTATTGCAAATTTTACACCATGAGGCAAAAATATGTATTACTATATAATCGTATTCTACTTGTATTCCTGCTAATAAATCTATCTTTTCATTATGATTTGAAAGTTTAGTGATATAACGAATATTGAAAGGTTTATAATTTTTTAATTTTTCTTTTTTCTTAAAAAAAGAAAATTCTGACTGCTCATTTTTATAGTTCTGATATTTTTTCCAGTAATCTCTTAATGTTAGCAAAATTAACAATAATATTACTGTTGAAAAAATAAAAACTAAAAGGAGTTTAGCTAAACGCTTTGGCATTTATTTCATCTAAATTTACTATCATTGCTTTTTAGGTTTAACTATAACTAAAGTTTTGGCAATCATGTCATGAATTCCTCTTTTTTTCTTATTTAGTCCAATTATAAAAAAACCCAAACCTAAAGGTAAAACAGAAATTATATATCCTAATATTCTTAACACACATTGTTTTAAGCTGATTTTATTCAAAGTCTTTTCATCAACAATGACGCATTTAGTTAGCAATTTTCCTGGAGTAGCACCTTTATAAAGCCAAAATGAAACGAAAAATATAATTAATATAATAAAGTTTATTATTTGAGATGATAGATATAGCCATAGAACTTTATGGGCACTTAAATAATTAATAAAATCATTTAAACTTATACTTGAATTGCTATTTTTCTCAAAAAAATTACTGATTACTTCCTGTAAAGCAAGTGTATTGCCTATTTTAATAATAAAAAACAGCTGAATTATTGGAGTAGATATGAGTGTAAATATCACCATATCGATTGCTATTGCTATAACGCGTCGATTAAGAGTAGCATATTGTATAGATTGTTCTTTACCTTCTATCTCTATACTTTTGTTATCTTTAATGTTTTCCTTATCTTTATGAAAAACTTTTTTCATACTTCTTTTTCTCTATGTATATAAAAAATAAATAACTTTAGTATAGATGCAAAATTTAGGTAGACTGATTTAATCGCTCATTTTAATTGTACTACAGGCCCTTTTTTGTATAGGTGGGCACCATATAATGATATTATAACACCATTAGAGACAGTCCCCCAGTAGTAATGATTATCGGCCCCGGACATGATTAACTTACACATATTAACAAGCCTACCTGTTGTGATTGTATTAGCTTTTTTGTAATTGTTCAAGCTGAATTATAACATTTTCTAAGTAACTAACTATATTTTCAATTATTTCTATTAAGTCAGTATTTGCTTTTTTTAAGCTATTTAAATTAAACTGCTCTAGTTGATTTTTACTTAGCTGTTGCTGTATATCATCTAGCTTATCTTGTAAAATTAAAGTGGTAAGAAATGCTACTTTAGTTGATGTAGCGTTTGGATTATCTTGTTTAACTTGCTCAATAATATTATTAACTTTCTCTGCTAAATTTATCACTTGTTTAGGGTTGTTGCAGCTAACTTCAATAATTTGGTTAGCAAACTTAATTTCTATATTCTCCATCTAACTATTTATTTAATCAATTTAAAAATAATCCAAAATTACTTAAGCCTAAGATTTTTACTATTATTGGAATTATATTATTTATCTTTTAATTTTTCTTTGAAATTTTCTATACTATCACTAATATCCTCTATTACTTCATCATCTAAAGTTAAGGCTTCTTCTAAAATTTCTATCTGTCTATTTGGTTTTTCTACATAGAATTTATTTTTAATTAATTTTCTATTATTATCATTTTTTAAAGATGTCTTACTGTTTGATTTCAGTTTTATTGTTTTTTTTTCTGTTGCATTAATAACACTTAAGCTGCTTTGTTCTATCTTTTTATTTTGATCATCTAGCTTAATCATCATATTATTTATGGTTTTTTGAAAATTTGATAAAACTTGATTCACTCTTTCTTGCAATTCATCTATATTAGTGGTCATAAGATTACATCTTTTTTATATAAGTTTATTTTTTTATAAACAAAACTATTATTTTTAAATAATACTATATCTTTAATAAAACTCAACAAACACTATCAAATAATTTTTTATGATGGCTTTTTCAGAATTTTCACTAATTATGGTTATGGCCATTAGTATATTAGGATATGAGGAGTTTTTAAAAACAGTAGGCTTAATAATAAAGTATTTAAGTAATATAAAGCAAATTTGGTTAAGATATCACGATTACTTGATAAATCAAATGGATAATTTTTTACTAAAAGATGACGTCAAAATAAAAAATCCAATTTATGAGCAAATGTATCGTGAAGGTAATAATAAGAAAAATACCAGCGTGCTAAATAATTATATAACCGATTCAAGTGGAAGATTACATGATATTTATGATTTAAAATTAATAGAAGAATTAGTTAAATTTCAGCCAAAAGAAATAGAGATGAATAATAGTGATGGTGATGAATTAGTAGAAGAATTTACTTATACTAAAAAAACTAATGAAAAAGAGTTGAAATTACAAAAAGAGGAGCTTAAAGAAACTACTTTGAAAGAGCATTATTTAGAATTGCGTTTACGTATTTTAATAAGTTTAATAAGTTTTATTGTTGCAGTTTGTATAGCTTTTGCTTTTGCTGAAGAAATTTATACTTTTCTGGCTAAGCCTTTGTTAATTATTATGAATAATTCAAATGAGCTAGTAAGTCATAAGCTAATTTTTACCCATCTTAGTGAAGTTTTTTTTACCTACTGTAAATTATCTTTATTTGCGGGGTTTATAATTGCTTTTCCTATAATAATTTCACAGATTTATTTTTTTATTTCTCCAGGTTTGTATAAAAATGAAAAAAAAATAGCAATCTTATACATTGTTACTGCGCCAATATTATTTATTATAGGCTCATTAATAGCATATTACTTTGTCATGCCTATGGTATTTAAATTTTTCTTAAGCTTTGAGAAATTAAGCTATTCTGATGCGTTACCTATAATTTTAGAAGCTAAAATAAATGAATACTTAGATTTGGTTATAGAATTAATTATAGGATTTGGGATAGCTTTTCAATTACCTATTATATTGACTTTATTAACCAGATTAGGTTTAATTACTACAAAAATGTTAACTCAGTATAGAAGGCATTCTATAGTTTTAATATTTATTATAGCTGCTATACTAACTCCACCTGATGTTATAAGTCAAATTATACTGGCTATACCATTGTTAATGCTATATGAAATTGCTGTATTAGCTTGCCGTAGGATAGAAAAATTAGCTAAAAATAATTTAAAATAATCATAGTTACTTAAAATTTATGCACGATATTAAATTTATTAGATCTTTTCCTGAAGAATTTAATAACGCAATGAAAAAGCGTGGAATAAGCATAACTGCTGAAGAAATATTAGAACTTGATTTTTCTTTAAGAAAATCGAAACAAAATTTACATGATTTACAGAATAAGCGTAATCAATTAGCTAAGCTTATTGGTGAATATAAGTCTAAAAATCTTGATGTTACTGATATATTAAATGAAGCAGAAAGTATAAAAAAGGAAATTCCTAAATTAGAACAGGAAAATAATGAGTTAGTTGTTAAATTAAACACTTGTTTATCTACTTTACCTAATTTACCAGCAAAAGACGTGCCATTTGGAATCAATGAATTAGATAATGTTGAGGTGAGATATCATGGTGTAGCAAAATCACCGGTAGCTAAGCCTAAGCAACACTTCGAGCTAGGGGAATTGCTAAATCAAATGGATTTTGCTCAAAGTGCTAAAATTTCAGGTAGTAGATTTGTTATTTTAAAAGATAAATTAGCAATGCTTGAAAGAGCTTTGGCAAATTTTATGCTTGATATACATACTAAAGTTTTTGGTTATTTAGAAATCTCACCTCCGATTTTAGTTAGGGAACATGCTATGTTTGGGGTAGGGCAATTACCTAAATTTTCTGAAGATTCTTTCATAGTTAATGGTGGAGAATATAGGTTAATACCTACTGCAGAAGTTCCGTTGACTAATTTAGTAGCTGATATGATTTTAAAAGAGGAAGAGCTTCCTTTGCGTTTTACTGCATATACTCCGTGTTTTAGATCAGAAGCTGGTAGTGCAGGAAAAGATACTAGGGGAATGATTAGATTACATCAATTTAATAAAGTTGAATTGGTAAGTATAACTACTCCAGAAGAATCAGAAAGAGAACATGAGTTAATGCTTAATGCAGCTGAAGAAATACTTAAAAGATTAGAATTACCTTATCGCATTATGTTATTGTGCTCACAAGATATGGGATTTAGCGCTCGTAAAACATATGACATTGAAGTATGGTTACCAGGGCAAAATTGTTATAGAGAGATATCTAGCTGTTCAAATTGTGGCGATTTTCAAGCTCAACGTATGAAGAGTAGATTTAAAGATATTGCTGAGCAGCAGAATAGATTTACACATACATTAAATGGATCTGGATTAGCTGTAGGAAGAACTATAGTAGCGATATTAGAAAATTATCAGCAAGAAGATGGTAGCATATTAATACCTCATAACTTACGTCCATATATGGGGAATTTAGAAAAAATTAGTTAATTATTTAATTATTATTTATTTCGAATCAGTAGTAATGTTATCCCTCAAAGAATCTTTTTATATTTTAAAGATTCTTTGATTGATTTTGCTTAAGCTTCCCAAGCATTAGTAATATAATCTATAATCTTGTTACCGCTTATCACTATAATATCAAATCTACACTGATAATCGTTATATTTTTCATTCAAACTTAGGAAATAATAAGCTGTATTTATACTTCTTAATTTTTGTTTTTCAGTTATCAATTCCATATTTTTTATAGCTATACTGTTTATATTTCTTGACTTTACTTCAACAAAGAGCATTTCATTCTTTGTTTCAGAGCAAACAATTAAATCAATTTCGCCATATATTGTTTTAAATCGTTTTTTAACCAAAGTATAATTTAATTTTTCTAGATACTTTAACGCTAGGTATTCTCCGTTTAAACCTAGTTTATAACTGTTTTTAGTTTTTTTATTATTACTAAGGTTTTTCATGATATAATTATAAAATCAGGATATTTTAAAATTTAACTTAAATATATTCATGATTTTTACCTAAATTGCCTAGATAATATTTCCTAGCTATAGGATCTTTAGCTATTTCACTACTGCTACCAGAAGTTAAAACGCTACCTTCATATACTATATAACCTCTATCTATTATGCTTAATGCGGCATTAACGTTATGATCAGTAATTAAAATACCTAAGTTAAAATTTTTTAATTGCTTTATAAGCTCTTTTATTTCTTCCATAGCGATAGGGTCTATGCCAGCTAATGGCTCATCTAGTAAGATATAACTAGGCTTATTAGCCAAGCATCTAGCTATCTCTACTCTACGTCTTTCTCCCCCAGATAAAGCCATAGCAGGTAGTTTTTTTATATGTGATATAGAAAATTGCTCTAATAATTTATCAGCTTCTTTATAAAGAGTTGCTTTATTATAGTTACTTAATTCTAGTACTGATAAGATATTATCATATACGCTCATACCC
>CAYLWW010000041.1:0-13450 GCA_964387585.1 uncultured Candidatus Midichloriaceae bacterium | reverse complement strand
TATAGGCTATCTTAACATATAACGTGACTCTTTTATACTGTTTTAGCTATATAATCCAGACAAAATTCGAAGACATCTTCATTATGATTATAAATATAATCTATAACATTGTGATAGCCAATAAACGAATTTAGATTTATTGCCCCTTTTGATATTAACGATTTGAGTTCATTTGTATCATTATACTCTAATATGGTTTTAATATCGCTACTATAAATTATCTCTGGAATAATCGTTTTACGAAATAATATTTCATCATTAAATTGCTTCCAGTTGGTATCTTCTCCTGTTATATTGTTATATAAATATGCGGTCTCTTCTACAAATTTAGATATTATATCGGATTCTATTTCATATAGTAATTTTAAATATTTAATTATGATATTTTTATTCATCACCTTTAGGCATAGCTTGTAATCTTTGCGATTTAAACTGAAATTAAAATATTCTAGAATTGATTCTCTATCTTTTAGTGAGGAAAAAGCATGATCTTCATCGATTTTTAAATATAATAGATATTGCTCTATATCAGATAAGTTAATATTTTCAATATCATTTACTTTCTCATTGTGTTGATTTTTTTCTGTTACTAATTTTAAACCAATATTACCACAATGAGGATCACCTTCACCCACAAGATAAAGAATTGGAAGTAGCTTTTCTGCCCCTAAAACAATATTCCCATCTATGATTGATGGACTATCTCTATTTGTTTCTTGTGCTTTAAGTCCATTAATATTAAAGCCACGAGTTAAATATACAAGGAATGAATCTATTTCCTCAACGCTCCTACTATTAAGAGCCCCTATCCACTGCGCTATTGATCTAAAATTTTCAATAAACTCTGAGCCTAATAGGTAGTTATCACCTTCTTTAACAATTGCCACATTTGCAGCATGTTCGCCTAGTAAAAATTTATAAAGTTTATAAGCAAGGAAAGTTCTAAATTCCGATGGCCCAACTACCCATGTTTTTCCAGTTTCAATATTTGTAAAACGGTATTTATTTTCACTATTTGCACCATCAATATTAACTCTCTTATCAGTGAATTCACTGATATCAAATAAAGTCTTAAAATCATCTCTGAAAGGTAAATAATTAGGATTATACATAAAGTGACCATAATAAATTTATTCTATATTAGGTAGCGTTTGTATTTTTGCTAGTAGATTTTTTTAGCCTCGGGAAGTGCTGCCGTATTTTGTTTATAATGCCTTGATCTTCCTATAGTATAAGAAAATTCAAGCCCTTTCATTATTCTGCGAATACTTGATCGACTAATATTAAGACCAAGTTCAAATATAATTCTTTCTCTCAATTTATTTATAGTAATTTGAGACTCGTCCTCTATTCATTTACGTATTATTGCTTCTTGAATAGTTGGTTATTGGTGACGTTCTGCCGCGCCCAGCCTGAACAGACAATAACTCAAGCGAACCATCCTTTACGACCTTAATCCATGAAATTAAAGTTACTTTCGTGATGCCAAAAATTTTTGATACGCGAGTAATACTATAATTGTCAGCAGATATAAATCGCTCTTAGCTTGAGTGCTACTGCACCTGATTTACCTATATCTTTTAGATGAGATCTTGCTAATTCTACTACTTCCTTAATTAACAACTTTGATGTCCTCACCATATTTCTAATACCTTTGCTTTAACCTTTGATATACAACTTTAAGTATAATAGCAAATCAAACCCAACGCTATTAGTTTAATTAATTTCGAGATTTGGTATAATAAATCTAAAGATGGTCGGGGCAGAGAGATTCGAACTCCCGACCCCCTGGTCCCAAACCAGGTGCGCTAACCAGACTGCGCTATGCCCCGAGCAGTAAATGATTGAGTATGCTGAATTAGTATTTAGCCTAATCACTCAAAAATTTATTAGCATACCTATTGAAAACGAACATTTGGTGCATCACTAGCAGGTTGTACACAATTTCTATACACACTACTTTTTTGCTATACTTACCATTTATCCACTTTCGAGCTATACACACAACATTATACATCAATTAATTCACTATGCAAGAGCAATATAAAGACTAAATATTAACCCTTGTTAGAAATTTTTTCAAATATTCTCCTGTGACGCTTCTCTCACAAGCTGCAATTTCTTCAGGCGTGCCACTTACAACTAATTCCCCACCTTTATCGCCTCCATATGGACCAATATCTACAACGTAATCTGCTGTTTTAATAACATCTAAATTATGCTCTATTACTATAACAGTATTACCATGATCTACTAATTTATGTAAAACTGTTAATAACTTTTTAATATCATGACTATGCAATCCAGTAGTAGGTTCATCTAAAATATATAATGTACGCCCTGTAGATTTACGGGCTAATTCTTTTGCTAATTTTACTCGCTGCGCCTCCCCACCCGATAACGTAGTAGCAGCTTGCCCTATTTTTATATAGCCTAAGCCCACTTCTTGTAAAGCTGAAAGCTTCTCATATATATTAGGGATTTGTCGAAAAAAGTCTGCAGCTGTATCGCTATTCATTTCCAAAATATCTGCTATAGAACAGTTATTATAAAGTATTTGAAGAGTCTCTTGATTATAGCGCTTACCTTTACATTCTTCACATTGAACATAAACATCAGGTAAAAAATGCATTTCTATCTTTATAACTCCATCACCTTCACAAGATTCGCACCTCCCACCCTTCACATTAAAGGAAAATCTACCAGAGTTATAGCCTCTAGATTTAGATTCAGGTAATGAAGCAAACCAATCGCGTATAGGAGTAAAAGCAGCAGTATAGGTTGCTGGATTAGATCGAGGGGTACGACCTATAGGTGATTGATCCACCTCTATAACTTTATCTACATTTTCTAATCCCAACAAAGATTCATAATCCCCAGGAATAGTTTTAGCTCCATGAAGCTTTCTTACTGCAGCTTTATATAAGGTATGTATAGTAAAGGTTGATTTACCACTTCCAGAAACTCCAGTAATAGCAACAAAGCTCCCTAATGGAAGTTTTACATCAATATTTTTGAGATTATTAGATTTTGCTCCTATAATTTCAATATACTTAACTTTATCTAAAGATCGACGCTTTAAAGGTACAGGGATAAATTGCTTACCAGCTAAATATTGCCCAGTTAAACTATAAGGATTATTTGCTACTTCTTCAGGCGTGCCTTGAGCAATTATATTCCCTCCTTGAGTTCCAGCGCCTAAACCAACATCGACTAAGTAATCAGCAGCCTTAATAGTATCTTCGTCATGCTCAACAACTATAACGGTGTTACCCAAATCTCTTAGATTATACAATGTGTTCAATAACCTATCATTATCTCTTTGATGTAAGCCAATAGACGGTTCATCTAAAACATATAAAACACCACTAAGACCCGAGCCGATTTGTGAAGCCAGTCTGATTCTTTGATTTTCACCACCAGAAAGAGTATAAGAGCGTCTATTTAATGTTAAATAATCTAATCCAACGTCTAAAAGAAAACTTAACCTACGCGTAATTTCTTTCAATACCCTATCAGCTATTTGCTTTTGTACTGAATTTAGCTCTTGAGGCATTCTCTCAAACCATTCCATAGCCTGATTCACACTCATGGCGCACACTTCGCCAATTTGCTTACCAACTATCTTTACGCATAAAGCTTCAGTCTTTAATCTATATCCTCGGCACGAACTACAATTTTTAGTATTTTGGTAGACAGCTAATTCTTCTACCATATAATTACTTTCAGTTTTTTGTAACATTTTTTCTAAATTAGGAATTACACCATCAAATGTACTCTTAATAGTAGTTTTTCTATACCCATCATCATAATGAAATTCTATAATATCATTTGAGCCATATAGTATGATATTTTGAATTTTATCCTCTAAGTTAGTAAACTCTGTATCAAGACTAAATTGATAATGTCTAGACAAAGTAAGCAAAGTTTGTTCATAAAACCTAAATTGCTTAATCATTGCTGAACCTTTACTTGAGTCTATAACCCAAGGAGCAATGGCTCCTTTACTTAAAGGAAGATTATGATTTGGGATTATGAGTAATGGATCAAAAAAAACTTCAGTACCTAAACCATCACAATTTGGACAAGCTCCATAAGGACTATTAAATGAAAATAACCTAGGTTCTATTTCTGTTAAAGAAAAACCAGAAATTGGACAAGCAAATTTTTCTGAAAACACATGCTGCTGACCCACTTCCAACTCACCTAAGTTATAGTCATTAGGTAAAGCAAGGATTTCTATTACAATCAACCCATTGCCTAACTTTAAACCGCTAGTTATAAGGCTTGCTAGCCTCTCTATAGAAGATTCACTAATTACCGTTTTAGCTAAAATAAGATCGATATCATGTTTTATATTTTTATCTAGCAAAGGTAAATCATCAAAAGAATAAGTGATGCCATCAATCCTGATAGTTTTAAAACCCTGTTTACGCAAATGGATCAAATCTTTACGATACTCCCCCTTTTTACCTTTAACTATTGGAACTAGTATTTGTATCTCAGTACCAATAGGGAATTGAGTTATTTTTTCAACAATTTGTACAGGGCTTTGTTTTTCTATAGGCAAACCAGTAATAGGAGAATAAGGAACACCAATTCTAGCAAATAGTATTCTAATATAATCATAAATTTCAGTAGCGGTTGCTACAGTTGAGCGAGGATTTTTCGAGGTGGTTTTTTGATCTATAGCAATAGCAGGAGACAAACCAGTAATAGATTCAACATTAGGCTTTGATTGAATTTCTAAAAACTGCCTAGCATAAGATGATAAGCTTTCGATATACCGGCGCCTACCCTCCGCGTATATGGTATCAAAAGCTAAAGACGATTTACCTGAACCACTAACACCACTAAAAACTACTAATTTATAACGAGGAATATCTATGCTAACATTCTGTAAATTATGTTCTTTAGCCCCTCTAATCGAAATGACATTTTGATTAATTCCCATATTAATAGATAATTCTATGATTAAAATAACATTTAGCTTATTTTTCAATAACTATAATCTTATGTGATAAAAAACATTGATGATAAATCAGATTGTACTATTAAAAATCAACATTTTCCGCTCTCAAAGCATTAAATTGGATGAACTCTCTACGGGGTTCAACAATATCTCCCATTAATGTAGAGAAGATCACCTCAGCACTATCAGCATCACCAACTCTAAGCTTTAATAAATTTCTTTTCTCTGGATTTAAAGTAGTTTCCCATAACTGATCAGGATTCATTTCTCCTAATCCCTTAAATCTTTGTATGTAAACTCCTTTTTTAGCACTATCAAATATATACTGCATAAGCTGAGTAGGAACTTGGCAAGTAAAGTTCTGGCCTTTAATCCTAAGTTTAAGAGGGACATTAGTAAATAAATGACTAAATGAAGATATTAATTCATTAAAGTTATTAGTGAGTTTTGTTTGAACAAAATCAATATCTAACTCAGATTTACTCTGCACACTGCGTTTTTTATGTATTATTTCTAACTTACTTTTAGAAAAAGAACCTATCCACTCCTCTTTATCATCTTCTCCATTATTTATAAGCTTCATTTTATTTATTACATTATTAATAAATAAATTACTTTCATCTTCACTACTAGATAATGTATTTAACTGATTAAAGTACGCTTTTTCTACAATAATTAGTAGAGCTACTTCTAGTAGATCTTGAATATTAGTTTGCTGTAGTTTTATAAAATTAACAAAGTAGTTTATTTTATTTATCAACAACTTGAAGTCTTCTTTGGCAACATCAGGTCCTTCTATAACTTCAATATCATTAACAATTGAGTCAATTAAGTAATCTTGCAATGCATTATAATCTTTTAAATAGTAGTCATTCTGTCCACGCCTCGCTTTATATAAAGGCGGTTGAGCAATATATATGTGGCCTTTATCAATAAGCTCAGGCATATAGCGATAAAAAAATGTAAGTAATAAGGTTCTGATATGAGCTCCATCAACATCAGCATCAGTCATGATAATAATTTTATGATAACGTAATTTTGCTATATTAAATTCTTCTTCGCCTATCCCAGTGTTAATAGCATTGATAAGAGTTCCAATTTCAGATGAACTTAAAACTTTATCAAAACGAGCTCTTTCAACATTTAAAATTTTACCTTTCAAAGGTAAAATCGCTTGTATTCTTCTATCACGACCCTGTTTAGCAGAACCACCCGCTGAATCACCCTCAACTAAAAATATTTCGCATAATTCAGGTTTTTTCTCTTGGCAATTAGCTAATTTTCCTGGCAATGTAGCTATTTCTAACCCTACTTTCTTACGACTTAACTCCCTAGCCTTACGAGCTGCTTCTCTAGCAATAGATGCCTCTACTATTCGTCCTATAACCAATTTTGCATCATTTGGGTTCTCTTCTAGCCATTTATTTAGAGCGCTGTATACAATGCCTTCAACCACATTACGCACTTCTCCACTCACTAACTTATCTTTAGTTTGGGAAGAAAATTTAGGATCAGGCACCTTTATAGACAGCACTGCAGTTAAGCCTTCTCTAATATCTTCTGGTTCTAAATTTATTTTAGCTTTTTTATTTAAATTTAATGCTGTAGCATAATTATTAATACTACGAGTGATTGCTGATCTCAATCCTGATAAGTGAGTGCCACCGTCTCTTTGCCTAATGTTATTAGTGAAGCATAGGACATTTTCATGATAGCTATCATTCCATTCCATAGCTAATTCGACAATTATACCATCACCCTCATCTTTAATAAATAAAGGATTGTGAAGAGGTCTTTTAGCTTTATCAAGGTATTTTGCAAATTCTATGATACCACCATTAAAGCAAAACTCAGCCTTATTCTCTAATTCTGATCGTAAATCTATAAGCTCGAGGTGTATACCAGAATTAAGGAAAGCTAATTCACGAATACGATGCTCTAATGTATCAAAATCAAATTCTGTAATGGAAAACACCTCAGGTGAAGGAGTAAAAACTACTTCAGTACCTTTACGATTGCTAACTTCCCCAACTACTTGTAGCTTTATAACGGTATCACCATTTTCAAAGCGCATGAAGTATTCCTTATCATTACGCCATATTCTCACCTCTAACCAGGATGATAAAGCATTTACAACTGATATACCTACACCATGTAATCCTCCAGAAACTTTATAAGAGGAATTATTGAACTTACCACCAGCATGTAGTTGAGTCATTATCACTTCAACAGCCGGCATTTGTTCTTCTTGATGGATATCGACTGGTATACCTCTACCATCATCACTAACAGAAACTGAACCGTTTTTATTTATTATTATTTTTACTTCTTTGCAAAATCCGGCTAATGCTTCATCTATGGAATTATCTAAAACCTCATATACCATATGATGCAATCCTTGAGTAGAACTGACATCCCCTATATACATTCCAGGGCGCTTACGTACAGCCTCTAAACCTCTTAATACTTGAATACTTTCTGCATCATAATTATTATTGATTGTAATATTGTTGGTAGACATCGCTTCTTTTAAAAATTAGTAATAAATAATAATGTGTAGGGTAGTTAATTAGATTTGCTAATCTAAAATTATTTTGATTTATATTTATTTAGTTTTTGTTCATACTTTGTTGGCAATAATATTGCTTAGACTTTATAATGATAAAACAGAGTTTAATAAGTCCTTAATTACCAGCTTTATAACTAAGACATAAGTAAATTAATCTAAGCAATATAACTATGACAAACAAATATCTGGCGCACTATTAGTCGCTCATGTAGGATTTTTACACTTCATTTAGTCGCGCCTATAAACTTTCTATTTCTGAACAGTATATATTCACAAACACTTATTTGTAATGAGTAAACAACCAAGTGAAATTATACTATATAATTAGAGTAATGGCTATTAAATATTAATATTCTAAAGTCAGTTCTCATAATCATTGTCATACCTTCCTAAACTATAAAAATAATAATATATTGAATGATATCGATCGATCGCTTTTGATATATAAAAAATAGCTTAGATTTTCATTGATATTTGAATAATGATATTCACTTAGATGAAGTAAATTATTTTCGAACTATCTAAAGTAAATTTCAATTTTCTTACAAACAAAACTATACAATATATGATCAATCATAAATCAGCAAAATCCAATATAATGCAATCAGTTAAAAGCAATAATGGCGAAGAAAATTATCAGATAGGAGACTTTATAGCTAAACAACTAGATAAAAACATAGAAGAAATATTAAACAACCATCTAAAAGGCTTAGATTTGCAAAATATTTTGCATAAATTCTTTGAAAAAAATCAAGCCCAAATTATTAATCAATTGTTAAAAACATTAGGTGGTAATATTATGTCAAACGGAACAGATACTTTTGGGAACAGTATAGGGCAGGTAATAGGGCAATTAGCAGGAGCAATTCATAAAGGAATTGCTAGACATCTATAGTAAAATTTATGTAATTTGGCGTGCCCTGGAGGATTCGAACCACCGACCCACAGCTTAGAAGGCTGTTGCTCTATCCTGCTGAGCTAAGGGCACATTAAAAAACATACTACATGCTTAGTAGCAAATAAATATTTGGCGATTCACTCCTGTTTCATGTGCTAATTTGCACATTCCACTTCTCGTTGCTGCCAACTCTTTATTTCTACTAATTATACCTGGATTTCATTATTGCATTTGAAACTTCCTTTTCAATTAATAATAACTTTTCCATAAAAGTCAAATTTATCGTTTTAATAAATGTAAATAAATTCAATCTATTTTATGCTTGCAAATAAAGATTGGTGATTTTTTCTAGCATACTTATCGCTTCATTTTCATGACGCTGAAACACATTACGCCCTATAATAGAGCCGTTACCGCCTCCTAATCTTATAGATTTTACTTCATCATATAATGATTCTAGGTTTTTGCTTGCTCCTCCTGAAAAAATCACCAACCTTTTACCATTAAAAGCTGATTGCACAACATGAGCAACTCTTTCTTCTAAACTAGTAAAATCAATAGAGTATTTCTTATACTTTTCAGCTATATCCTCTGAATATACTTTATTTTCTGGAAGCTTTACTTTTATAATATGAGCCCCTATTAGAGCTGCTATATGAGTAGCGTAACTCACTACATCTATAGCTGTTTCATCACCTTTACTTAGCCCCCTGCCCCTAGGATAAGACCAAACTATAGTAGGCAATCCTACTTCTTTTGCTTTTGCTATAACTTCTTTAGCTTCTTCTATCATATCTTTGCAATACTTTGACCCTGGATAGATAGTCAATCCTACCGCACTACACCCTAACCTCAAAGCATCACTCACTCCTGCAGTAATAGTTTGATCTGGATCAGAATCATTTATAACTAAACTATTAGAACTATTAACTTTAAGAATTGTTGGTATCGAGTAAGGATAATCAGCCGCAACAGCTTCTAACATCCCTAAAGGAGCAGCGTAAGCACTTAATTTAGCTTTTATCGCTATTTCTATATGATACTGAGGATCATAAGAAGAGGGATTAGAAATGAAACTACGTTGAGGGCCATGCTCAAATCCTTGATCTACAGGCAATATTATCATTTTACCTGTACCACCTAAATTACCCGACATTAGTAATTTAGCTAAGTTGGATCTCACTCCGGGATTATCGCTAGAATAATACGACAGTATTTTTTTTATTGTTGGGGTAAGATGCATGATAGATTTTTTTAACTCTTAAATAAAATATAAACAAAAGTGAATTTATATTTGCAGATATTAAGGTATTTATAAAATTAAGCTATTACAAGTATACAGTTTATAATTAGCTTAACAATAAAAAAGTTGCATCTAATCTTTTTTACCTTTAAAAGATTATTAACATAATATTTAAATATATAACAATAAAATTAGCTTATTTTTTATTGACTTTGCTAGCTTTTAACGGCTATCAATAAAAAATTATAAAATATAAGTAAGTGAATAGAATAAACAAATTAGCTACATATTTAACAGATGTCAGAACACAACACCAACTCTGTCAATAATGGTTCCGTTATTGTTAATGTACAGTATGTGAAGGATTTATCATTTGAAAACCCTAAAGCACCATATAGCCTTATATCTCCTGAACAACCTAGTATTGATATAGGATTAGATATTAATGCTCAGTTAATACACGAAAATATGTTTGAAGTTGTAATAAGTGTACAAGCTAAAGCTTCGAACAAAACAGATGTAATCTTTATAGTTGAGCTAGAGTATGCTGGGCTATTTACCCTTGATGAAGGAGATGAGCAAGATAGAGAAAAAATTCTTTTAGTGCATTGCCCTAACATACTTTTTCCTTATGTAAGGCGTATTATATCAGACACTGTTAGAGATGGAGGCTATCCCCCATTAATGATTGCCCCAGTAGACTTCTTAAACTTATATGCACAGCGTAAGAAGGAAAAGGAGATTTCGGCTAATTAATAGCTAGTATATTAATTATAGGCAAAGCAATAAATTGAGATTAAGATTTGAAGAGTGGACCAAGCAACTGTAGTAAATATTTCTCAAAATACCCTATTAGTATTGTTTAAGCTATCAATGCCTATTTTATTAGTAGCTTTAACAATCGGGGTATTAATTTCATTATTTCAGGCTTTAACTCAAATACAAGAAGCTAGCCTATCTTTTGTACCTAAGTTAATTGCGATATTTATTACCTTATTACTTATGCTACCATATATGGGAAGTGTAATGTATTTGTTTACTGAGGAATTAATGTCTATCATAGTACAGTTAGAATAAATATGATATTAATTAGTGATAACAATACGTTAGCTAGGTATTGTGAAAGTGCTAAACAAAGTTCTCACATAGCTGTAGATACTGAATTCATTCGGTATAATACTTACTATCCGCAGCTATCGTTAATACAAATTGCATCTGCGGATGCAATATTCGCAATAGATATGAAAGCAGAAGGGCTTGATTATAGCTTATTAAGCGATCTGTTAAAAAATAAAAATATAGTAAAAGTTTTACATGCAGCTAAGCAGGATTTAGAAGTCATTTATAATCAGCTACAAGTATTACCAAATCCAATTTTTGATACTCAAATAGCTGCGTTATTCGATGGCTTTAGCACTTGTATAAGTTATGAATTGCTTGTAAGGCATTATTTAGGGGTGGAAATATGCAAAAATATGCAATTTTCTAACTGGTTAAAACGACCTTTAACTAAATCTCAATTAGATTATGCTTTGAATGATGTCATATATCTTTATCAAGTTTTCCCCATTATGACAAAATCCTTAATCGAAAGCTCAAGGCTAAAATGGGTTAATGAAGAATGTAGTAATTTACAGACAAATACAGCTTTTTATCCTACTTATGAACAGCTATTAGATAAGTTATTTAATCATCTTACTAATAAGGTCAATATAAAATTGCAGTTAAGATTGGCTGTAAAAATAATAAAGATTAGAGAAAAAGAAGCAGCAAAGCTAAATGTTTGTCGCGATTTCATTATAAGTGATCAAGGAATAGCTCAGATGATTAATATATATTGTAAATACGCTGATCAAAAAATCATTAATAGTAGTGATACAGAAAAGAGTATTTTAGATGAGCAAAATAAGCAAATTAATAACAATAGATCAATAAGATATAACTTTAGGAAACTTCTATCATTTAACGATGACTTAACTGATAAAATGATAGTAGAGTTAAAAAATAGCTTAACTAAAAGCGAAGAAAAGGTTATACAAAATGTTATTAATAACAGAAATTTAAAGCAAAGCATAAAAAATAAAAATCAGCTATACTATATATTTAAAGCATTATTGCAAAGCATAAGCCATCAAAGCTCTATTCAAGAGAGCTTAATAGCTTCGTTAGATGACATTCTATTGCTATCATATAACATGCCGTCTAGAGTAGATCAGGGATGGAGATATGACTTATTTGGTCAATATGTTGAAAAATTAGCTAGTGGTAAAATCGCTTTATCATTACATGATAATATGATAAAAATTGTATAGTGAGATTTATGTTATATAGAAACTTATATCAACTTTGCTCTTAAAAAAGATACTTTATTGCTACAGCTATAAAAAGCTTTAACTTAATTAATTTGATTTATTTATGGCTACAAAATTTACAGCAGAATTTTTACATCAAGCATTTGAAGATATGCTATTAATAAGAAGGTTTGAAGAAAAATCTGCTCAGCTTTATGGAATGGGATTAATCGGAGGTTTCTGCCATTTATATATAGGCCAAGAAGCAGTTGCTATAGGAATACAAAAGGCTATAAGTCCCAATGATTCTATCATTACTAGTTACAGGGATCATGGCTTAATGCTATCTGTAGGGACTGAACCTAAAGTAGTTATGGCTGAGTTAATGGGGAAAGCCACTGGTTGCTCTAAAGGAAAAGGTGGATCAATGCATATGTTTGATCTAAAGCGTAATTTTTATGGGGGACACGGTATAGTGGCAGCGCAAGTACCTATAGGAACAGGAATAGCTTTTGCTTTTAAATATCGTAAAGAGAATAATTTGTCCGTGACAGTTTTAGGCGATGGCGCAATAAATCAGGGACAAGTATACGAATCCTTTAATATGGCAAAATTATGGAAATTGCCTGTGATCTATATTATAGAAAATAATGAATATGCCATGGGCACTTCAACAACGAGAGGATGTAGTAGTACTGATTTATATAAGCGAGGGTTATCTTTTGATATACCTGGAACTCAAGCAGATGGGATGGACTTTTTTTCTGCATATGAAGCAATGTTGAATGCTGTAGAATACGTACGCAAAGGCGAGGGACCTACTATAATTGAATTCAAGACTTATCGCTATAGAGGTCACTCTATGTCTGATCCAGGTAAATACAGAACCAAAGAAGAAGTGGATAAATATAAACATCATGACCCTATAATCAACTTAAAAACATACATGTTAAAAGAAAATCAGATAACAGAAGAACAACTGCAGATAATTGAAAAAAAGGTTAAAAGAATAGTACAGGAATCTGTAGAGTTTAGTGAAAATAGCCCTGAACCTAAAAAAGAGGAGTTATTTACTGATATTTATAGCTAAATTACTTAAATATAATGTTTAGCAGTTACTAAAACTATAAGTCAATTTAAACTAATTGCTATATAAAGATTTGATAAAAATAGCTATGCAATTTATAGAATACAGCATGTATAGCAATATTGGTCTAAAGGTTTAATTTGGCTAAAGCGTTCTAGTAAAATAGGCTGCATTATCGACCTTTAAAGAAGGCATCAATGCTGTACTGCAATTTAAATAAAGGAATTGATTTTTAGCTTAAGCCATCATTTCATATTAGCTCAAAATTTTTCAATTAGGTTTAATTAGGAGCGAATATGGTGGTAAAAAATAACGACTTATCCAATATATTTTACCTGAATTCGGGATAAGAGTTTGAGCTGAGTGATGTAAGTCGGGAGTTTTGAATAA
>CAYLWW010000040.1:0-13982 GCA_964387585.1 uncultured Candidatus Midichloriaceae bacterium | reverse complement strand
CTTGCATTATCCATAATCACAACTTGGCCATGTTTTAAAGTTGGCACAAGAAAGTTTTGGATCCAAAAATTAAACAGTTCTGTGTTGCAAGTTCCTTGAAAACAAGCGGGTGCCAGTATATTGGAAGCGCATTTAGCCGCTATAAAACTCTCTCTTGCATATCTTCTGCCAGAAATTTCCCCATAAATCACTTTTCCTCTTTTTGCCCATCCATAAGGGTTATGAATAAAAGTCGACAATGAGAGCTCTTACTACCTCCTGCCTCTATAAATCTAATGAATATAACATCCCTTATTTATACTAATGTCAACTGGAATGACTATAACGCTTTTATCAACATATACTTTAAAGCTAAACAAAGTAGAACAATCTCATTAAGGAAAATAGCGATTATATTATTTTGCTGATGAAGGTCGCATACTCCAAACTTGCTGATTGATAAAAAATTATTATAGTTATTTATCAATTTTTTGTATTAAGCATGAGATCGGGAGTGATAGATACTTTATATGAAGGCATAGCTGAGTTTCTTAATAGCATTATGGAAATCCTTCTATTTTTATAATCATAAGGATTGCTAGGAACTAAAGGATCTGTATCAGCAAATCCAGTTATGCGAGCTATTTTTTCTGGAGCTATACCAGAAGATACTAAAAACCTTCTTGTAGCATTAGCTCGATCTGCTGACAACTCCCAGTTAGAATAATCTTCTGAAGAGCTATCATTTGATTTGTCGGTGTATCCTCCAATTGCTATAAAATTAGGAGAATATTTTATTAACTCAGCTACTTTCTTTAATATAACTTTAGCATATGCTTCAAGATTATCGCTTCCTGCTTGAAACATAGGTTTTTTATCAGCATCAGTAATTTTTATCACTAAACCTTCTGCTGTTTGAGTAAGACTTATACTATCTTTGAATTGTTTAAGGGTAGAATCATTTTGTATAGCTTTATTCAATTCTTTTTCAAATATACTAAATCTTTCATTTTCAACCTGCTCTTTTTCTTCTGCATTATCGTTCATATCGCTGTTTGTTGTACTACCTGTTTGAGGCACTCCATAAACTATTCCTTTAACGTTAACTCCTTCGCTATCTACTTCGTCTTTTTCATTACTTTTTCTACTATTATTATCACTATTCGAGCCGCTTTTACCCAATATTCCTATAGTAGGTTCAAAATATTGCGCTATACCCTTTAACTTAGAAGAAGGAACTGAATTAAGTAACCATAATAATAAAAAGAAAGCCATCATAGCAGTTACGAAATCAGCATAAGCTACTTTCCACGCTCCGTTATGAGAGTGTTCGTGCTTGTTTCCAACTATACGCTTTATTATTATTGGTATTACTTTATTTTGATTACTGTTTTTATTTTTCATATTTCACCTTAAGATAATAACAAGCACATAGAAAATAGAGAGAATCAAATGTTTCTGCCAACTTAATTATATAGCACTAAATTACTTTACTGCATTAGAATTATATGTTTGTATAGCACTTTCAAGCTCATAAAATGAAGGTTGAAATTCTACTTGTATAACTTGTCTTGCAAACTCTACTGATATTGACGGTGGATATCCGTTAATATATGACATTATCGCTATTTTAATACATTCTAAAATTTTTACTTCTGATTCAAAAAATTTATCTAAGTAATATCCAATAGGCATTAGCGCCCCATAACATAATAGTACTCCTAGTAATGTTCCTACCATAGCTGAAGCAACTTTATAACCTAAAACACTAGGTTCAGCATCAACAGCCCCCATTGCTATAATCACACCTAATACAGCTGCTATAATACCAATACCTGGTAGAGCATCTGCTAATCTTTGCACAGAATATGATATGTTTTTATAATATTCTCTTCTTTCATTAATTCTATATTCCATCATATTATCTAACTCATGTGTATCATCAAAACCTAGAGTGATGATACGAAAGTAATCGCAGAAAAAGGTTAATGCCTCTTTATTTTTAGTTATAACCGCGAAATCTTGAAAAAATTTACTTTTTTCGGGATTTTCTATATGCTGCTCCACTTCAGCTAAGCTAGTGGAAATACTATACTTAAAGAAATTAAATAAAAATATTAGTAACTTAACATATTCACTTTTATTACAAGGTGAATCTTTATTTAATTTACTTAGGCTTTTAAGTACTGATTTTTGAGTATTTTTAGGATTAGACATAATAAAGCTACCAATAGTAATACTCAGTATTACTACCCACTCAAAAGGCTGTAATAATACTTTAATATTACCCCCACCACCTATATAGCCAACAATTACTCCAATTATGACAATGATTAATCCTATACGAAATGACATTTTATGTTTCCTTTTAGAAATTTTCTTTTTTTACTTTACTACTTTAAAAGTATGTAAAATTAGTTAACTTTAAACACTTATATATAATTTTTTTCAAAAATTAAACTTTATTTTTAGTAATTTTTATTAAAAGTAAAATTTAATTTTATAACTTCCAGGTAAGTAAATTTACTTTTAAATATATTATTCATGGTAAAAAATACATTAATTGATTATTCACAGCTAATTATGGCTTTAAAGTTATGCAACATTTTAAAAAAGGTATTATATAATAACCATAAAAGCTTTATATTCAAATCTTTTAAAACATTACATCCAATAACTTGCTTTCAAGAAAATTGGCACATAGATTTAATTATAGATTATCTTAAGGCAGTAGAGCAAGGTAAAATTAAACGTTTAATTATCAACATCCCTCCTCGCTCAATGAAATCTATTTGTGTGAGTGTTGCTTGGCCTGCTTTCTTATTAGCTAGGAATCCTAGTAAAAAAATAATAGTAGTAAGCTATAGTCAAGCTTTAAGCTATAAACATTCTCAGGATTGCCGAACAATTATGCATTCTAATTGGTTTAAACATTATTTCCCAGAAACTAAAATTACTAAAGGGAATAATAATAAAGCTAAACTTGCAACTTCTAAACAAGGTTTTCGTTTTGCAACTTCAGTAGGTGGTACCTTAACTGGAGAGGGAGCCGACATTATTATTTTAGATGACCCACAATCACCTTTACGTATACAGAGTAATAATGAAAGAGAAAAAACAATTAAATGGTTTGAACAAACTTTAATATCTAGATTGAATGATAAAATAAATGGCAGAATAGTAATAGTAATGCAAAGGTTGCATGCAGATGATTTAAGCGGTCATCTTATCAATAAAGGGGGATGGGATTTATTAAAAATTCCTATTATTGCTGAATCTGAAGAATTAATAAATTTTGGAGATTTTCAATATAAAAGGTCTGCTGGAGAGTTGTTAGATAATAAACGTTATGATGACTGCACTTTAAATCAAATAAAACAGGAAATGGGAAATTACGCTTTTTCAGCGCAATATCAACAAGAGCCAAAACATCTAAATTCAAGTTTTATTAAGCAAACTTGGCTAAAATACTATTTAAAAGAAGAAATTCAACATATTAAAGATGAAATTATAATATACCAAAGCTGGGATTGCGCTATAAAAGCCAAAGATCATAGTGATTATAGTGTATGCTTAACTATAGGAGTGGCGAATAATTGTTACTACTTACTTGATGTTTTTAGAGAGAAACTTGAATATCCTTATTTAAAAAAATCTGTAATTAAGCTATATGAGAAGTTTCAACCAAATACGATATTATTAGAAGATAAAGCTAGCGGGCAACAGCTAATTCAAGAGCTTACTCTTTCTGGCATCAATAATAATTGCAAAAATGTGCTTCCTATAATACCAATAATTCCTAAATATGATAAACTAACCAGGATGATTCTAATTTCTCCTATTTTTGAAAGTGGTAGATTTTTTTTAGATAAAACAGCTTTATGGAAAGATGATTTTGAAAATGAGCTTTTTAATTTCCCTTATTCAAAGCACGATGATCAGGTTGATTCTCTAGTGCAGTTTTTGAATTGGTCATACCATAATATGAATTTTAAAAAAGTATTGAACCAAAAAATTACTGTGTTGTAAGGGTTGTTTTTTTAAATTTCACTTTTAAGCTAAAAACATTGTTTTTAGAACAATGTGTAATGACGTTATTATTACATTGAAATATCGAAGCTTTTTTATTATTTAGTTGAGATAATATTATTTTAGTTATACCATAGTTATATAATAATATGAAAATGAATTAAGTTTTAGATAACTTTATCTCTATATTATTATAAAAAGTAAGAAAATTTTTGTGGATGGTGGTATGAATTTTACTCGTAGTTATGATGTTTATATGTACGCAGTGGGGGTAATTGCACCTATAGCTGGATATATGCAGGTATATAAAATTATAGAAAGTCATAGTGCCGGTGATATTTCAATGTTAGGTAATATAGTGGCTTTAATAGCTGCTATTAGTTGGTTGATCTATGGTATTATAAAGAAAAATTATATTATAATGATAGCTAATGCTGCCTCAGTTATTTCTGAAATAGCGATTGTACTTGGTATTATCCTTTATGGTTAGTTTTTACTAATTGTGAAGTAAAAGCAAAAATATATTTATTCATAATCAATATAATATTATATATTACATTTGAATTATTATAGTAAATATTGATTTACATTTTTCAAATGCCTGAACTTCCAGAAGTAGAAAATATAGTACGTCATTTACATAATAATATCATTGGCGCTACTTTTAGAAAAGTTTGCCTTAGCAATAAAAGTTTACGCCTACATTACCCTAATGATTTTCCAGATAATATCATTAATTATCAAGTTGTTAAGGTATGGAGGCGTAGTAAGTACATATTAATTTTATTAAATTTTTCTACTGATTTAATTAAGAATAAAGATTGTGCTAGTGCTAGTTCAGTAGTTTTAGTTGTGCATTTAGGTATGTCAGGTAAACTATTGCTTATAACAAAAAGCAACCTAGAGTTACTAAATAATCATAACACACACGTTAAAGTCACTTATACTTTGCCTAACTCAAATCAAGAGTTAACTTTAATATATCATGATCCACGTCGTTTTGGATTAGTTACCACTATTCCTATTAAGACACATTATTATGATCATGCTTCTTTTCTTAAGCATTTATATTCTCATCCAATATTTTTTTCTTTGGGTATAGAACCTTTAACAGCTGATTTTAAGAGTAATTTTTTCAGTGAAAAAATAAATGCTTTGAATAAAACTAACTCTAAACGCAACATAAAAAGCATACTAATGGACAATTCAATCTTAGTGGGAGTTGGTAATATATATGCTAATGAAAGCTTATTTCATGCACAAATTAATCCTAATAGATTAGCCATTTCTTTATCTGATAAAGACTGTAATAACTTAGTTTTAGCTATAAAGCATATATTGGAATCTGCTATATTAGCAGGTGGTTCTACTTTAAAAGATTATAAGAAAGCTGATGGTAATTCAGGTAGCTTTCAAAATAATTTTCAGGTATATAATAGAGAAAGCAAAAGCTGCTATAGAGTTAGTTGTAATGGTGTAATACAAAAAGTGGTATTAAATGGTAGATCTACTTTTTATTGTAATAACTGCCAATTATAAAAATATTAGCAGTTATAATTTTTGATAAAAATTCACTCAACTTTTGAGTTGCTTTACTAACTAATTGCTACCATAAAAAATATCTTTATGGCTTATTACGTATGATAGTAGATAATAAAAACAATAAATATAACTATGCTAATTTTGAGATAGCTCAAAAAGAAAGAGATATACTAAACCAAGCTGCAAAAGAAGTTAGTAGTAATGGCTATATTATATCAAAATTAGATGATGTAATTTCATGGGCTAGAGCTGGTTCATTATGGCCTATGACTTTTGGTTTAGCGTGCTGTGCTGTAGAGATGATGCATGCTGCTGCTGCTAGATATGATATGGATCGTTTTGGAATGCTGTTTAGGCCTAGCCCTAGGCAATCTGATGTTATGATAGTAGCAGGCACTTTAACCAATAAGATGGCATCAGCATTGCGTATGGTATATGACCAAATGCCTGAACCTAGATGGGTTGTATCTATGGGAAGCTGTGCTAATGGGGGTGGTTATTACCATTATTCTTACTCTGTGGTGCGAGGCTGTGATAGGATAGTTCCTGTTGATGTATACGTCCCTGGATGCCCACCAACTGCTGAAGCTTTGATATACGGCTTATTGGTTCTACAACGCAAAATAAGACGTGGAACTAAAGTTATAGATAGGACTGAATAAAACCAGTTAATAATTTAATATAAATAATTTTATTATTAAAATGAAAATATATGACTAATTTAGTTGCTGAATCTTATCTTCCAATTTTAATTTTTGCTTGCTTAGCTTTAGGATTAGGCTCTGCAATAGCGTTATTACCATTTTTTCTTTCTAAAAAAAATAATTATAAAGCTAAGATTGCTCCTTATGAATGTGGATTTGAGACATTTTCTGAGCCTCGTAAGAAATTTGATATAAGGTTTTATTTAGTTGCTATATTGTTTATTATTTTCGATCTTGAAGTTGCTTTCCTGTTTCCTTGGGCTATAACTTTTAAAAAGTCAGGATGGATAGCATTTTGGTCAATGATGGTGTTCTTAGCAGTTTTGGTGGTAGGATTTATTTATGAATGGGTTAAGGGGGCACTAGAATGGGAATAAGGCTTATTTTGTAAATATTCAACGAAGTCTTTGGTAAATGCTCTTTACTTTTCTATAATTAACCATTTAATCACTTTGATATTACTGTATGGCTCCAGAAATAGGAGATCTTTTACTTTATATTTCTTTAATACTTTGCTTAAGTTTAGCGTTAACGAACTTCATAGTGTTAATTAAAAATGAAGGATACTTTTATTCAACTTTATTTTTGTTGAATCATCAGACAAAGGAAGACAAAAATTATGATAGTAATAAGCTTATTAGCAAGCTTAGTAATCTCGCTATAATAAACAAGTATTGTTGGTTGTTTATCTTATTATCATTATGTTCTAGTTTTATACTGCTAATTTACTGTCATGTTATTTCAGATTTTTCTGTTCTAAATGTCGCTATGAATTCTCATACTACTAAGCCTTTATTATATAAGATTGCTGGTAGTTGGGGAAGTCATGAAGGTTCTATGCTGCTTTGGATATTAGCATTAGTAATTGTGTCATTTTTATTTATACTTACTGTAAGTAATAATAATTTCTTTATTCACCTAATATCTTTACGCGCTTCTGCTATCCAAGGGTTAATAATATCATTTTTTCTTAGTTTTATAACATTTACTTCTAATCCATTTGATCGTATTTTCCCTACTCCTATTGAAGGCTTAGGTTTTAATCCTGTATTACAAGATATTGGTCTGACTATACATCCTCCTATACTTTATTTAGGTTATGTGGGTTTTTCATTGCCCTATGCTATTACTGTTTCTTTTCTTTTCATTTCTAATGCCATCAGAAAAAGAGAATATAATAATTCTTCTAATAGTATAGATAGTGCGATTGATAGTTTAACATATAATTGGTTCATCTTATTAAAGCCTTGGGTTGTTTTTGCTTGGTCATGGTTAACTTTAGGAATAGGATTAGGTAGTTGGTGGGCTTACAGAGAATTAGGATGGGGCGGTTTCTGGTTTTGGGATCCTGTTGAAAATGCTGCTTTAATGCCATGGCTTGCAGGCATTGCTCTAATTCATTTATTATATAAATATAATGGTAATAAAGGGTTATTTTATTATTTGAGTCTAATATTAGGATTAAGTAGTTTTATACTTAGTCTTATTGGAATGTTTTTAGTACGTTCTGGCATTATAACTTCGGTACATAGCTTTGCTAGCGATCCTAAAAGAGGTGTATGGGCACTAGCATTTTTAACTACGTTAATTATTGTAGGGTTATTAGCTTTATTTAAAACTACGAATATAGGGCAAGTTGATTATTACAATAATAAGAAGCACAAGCTTAAAGCATTTTTAATCACTTCTAATGTTACTTTAATGCTGCTGATATTATTTATAGTAATGCTTGGAACTTTATACCCTTTAGGATTAGATCTATTTACCAATAGAAAAATAAGCGTAGGAGCTCCTTATTTCAATAATATGATAAACCCTTTGTTTCTAACTGCAGGGTGTTTATGTTCATTAACTTTAAATAAACAGTTTAATACAAAAAGTATATTAAGTTTACGCGATTATTTTACCGCAACACTAGCATCTTTAGGAATATTAGCTGTTATTGATATATTAAATAACGTAAAGCATTCGAATCTAGATTATTTGAGCCATATAGGTATTTTGATTGGCTTAATTATCATCACTACTAGCTTTTTTCATCTGGGTAAATTGCTGTGGTTAAGATTCTTAAGGGTCAAAACTAAAGTTATTAGTTATCCTGTTTTAATTACTCACATAGCATTCGGATTAGCTATGATTAGTTTATCAGTTTTAAATAGTTATAGTTTTGAATCGCAATCTTTAATGAAGGTTGGCGATAAGATCAAAATATCTAATTATGATATTCAACTAGCAAAAATTAATTATTACCACGGTAGTAATTATATTACTAAAAAAGCTACATTCTTATTATCTAAAAATTATCATAATAAACAAGAATCAAATCAATCAGAGAACAATAATATAAATGTTATAGAGCTTAATCCTGAAATTAGGTTTTATTTAGCAGAAAAACAAATTACCTTTGAAGTGGGTATATTAAGTAATTTCATTCATGATATTTACCTTAGCATTGCTGATGGCATCAATGAACAGGAGCTTATTGTAAAAGCTTATTATAAACCTTTTATCAATTTATTATGGCTATCAGTACTCTTAGCTTTTATTGGGGGTATTAGCTCTTTCTTAAAAAATATTAGAATATATATCCTTGATAAATAAAATTTTTATGAGTCCTACGGATATAAAACCCAAGTTCGGGATTAGAAATGATGAAGATGTTGTATTGAAGTAAGATAGCGGATACCTTATACCAAATCTCATAAATAACAAGACATATAATTGACATTACAAATGGATTTGATAATCTCTGGTGTCAAGGTATTGATAAATTCGCGAAAGCCTTTTAAAACATCTTTAAATGGCAAATTTACCATTTTTATAATTTTTTTGACTTTCTCGTAAAAAACATATTAAAGTTGCAAAACGGATATCAATACATATACTTTAGATATGTATGTTTACAAAAAATTACATATGCAAAATTATGAAAAAAATTTTCAATTTTCAGTTGGTATAACACCTTTAATAGAAAGTATATGCGTTCCACTGATACAAAATCTAGGAATTAAGCATTTCATATATAAAAGAATGTTTCTAGATTTTTCCCATATTATGCTTAGTACATGTACTAAAGAATATTTTACAGACTATTATGATTTAGTAGAGCAAGATGTACGCAGTAAATTTCTGTATTCTCATCTTTGTCAATCTCCTCCAAAAAGTTTTTATTATGCAATATGGCCTCAAGATATCAATTTTGATTGTGTAATGTCTTTAAATTATAAACATGAAGTATTTAATGGTATAACATTATGCTATAGGCAAGAAGAATATGTGGATACTTATTCTTTTATTTTGCCTAATAATATTGATCATTCGAGTACTATAAATTTCTTTTTAAACAACTTGGATATACTTAAGGAATTTGCTATTTATTTCCAAAATACAGCATATCATCTGATATACTCAGATATACACCAAGATAAAATTATTGTACCTAAAACCAAACGTCTCATAATATTTGAAGAGTTAACTCATAGCAAAAAGTCTATAAAACCTCTTATTCAAAGTAAATTGATACTGCATAATGAAAAAGCATCATTAACTAAAAGAGAAACAGAAATAGCCTATTTACTAGCTCACGGTCAAAGTACTGCCAAAGAAATAGCAAAAACCATCAATATATCTACAAGAACAGTCGAATGTTATATAGAGCATTTAAAGAACAAATTAAAATGTTATAATAAAGTAGAATTAATTCGACGATTAAAAGAATATTTGCTGTGTAACTAATTTGATTGAGATGTATGGGTACAAATAAAATACATTTGATCACATCTTCTATAGTTGGTAATATACTAGAGCTTTATGATTTTACTATTTATTCGATATTTATTGTTGAAATAGGTAGATCATTTTTCCCCGCCTATAGCCAAATCTCGCAAATTTTATTAAGTACGCTAATTTTTTCTATTGGATTTATAGCAAGGCCTATAGGTGGTATTATATTTGGTCATTTAGGTGATAAATATGGCAGAAAATTTGCTCTTTCAACTAGTATAGTGCTAATGGCTAGCGCAACTTTTTTAATTGGCGTTTTGCCAGATTATAGTGTTATAGGATTATATTCAAGTGTGGGTTTAATTATCTTAAGGTTTATGCAAGGTATTAGCTTTGCAGGAGAAGGGATAGGAGCTGCAATATTTGTACTAGAGAGCATAAAAAGCAAAAGATCCGGATTCATTGCTGCCTTAATTGGTTCAACTCATATCATAGGAATGTTATTTGCTATAACAGTAAGTATATTAATTAACAGCTATTTTATGTTTGAAAACAGGTGGAGGATTGCATTTATTTTTGGTGGGCTACTTGGTGCAGTAGGGCTATACTTGAGAATTTATACCATAGAAACGGCACAATTTCAGCAAGTCTTAAAAAATGGCCAACTTTCTAAATTTCCTTTGAAAGAGGTATTAGTGAAAAGTTGGCGTGAAGTTTTATGTTTAATTTGTTTTGGCGGCTTATGCGCAGCATCAGTCAATATGATAATATCATATCTCAATATTTATTTTATTTCTAACGGAGTACCTAGTGGTGATGCTTTAAAATATGTGCTTTTTGCAGCTATAGTTTTTATGTTATTAATGCCATTATTTGGATTATTAGCAGATTGTATACCATGTAAAACAGTTATAAAAATCACTTCCACTATATTACTATTAGGCGTTATTCCAGCATTTATGTTATTAAGATATGCTCAAAGTGTGAGTAATGTTGTTATGTTATACTGCTCTTTAGCTCTATTTGCTTTTTTTGCAGCAAGTATAAATGGGCCAGCTTTAAAATATATGATGACATTATTCCCTACTCAAGAAAGATATACCGGTATGGCATTTAGCCATAACGTCGGAGCAGCTTTATTTGCTGGTACATTACCTACTATTTCTGTACTACTTCAAACTTATAATATTCTAAATGCTCCAGCTTTTTATTTAGCATTTATAGCTTTTTTGGTAATTGTTACAACCAGTTTGCCAAGAGCAAACAATGAAAAAGTGTTTTATTAGCTTGTTCTAATAATTACTGATCAACCTTATTTTTTCCATTTCTACGTATTTTTTACGGATATCTATTAATGCCACCTATGCTAAATTGAATAAAGCTATAGGTTTTAAAGAGTTGTATGTGACAATAAGTCTATAGAAATAATGCTAATTATAGCTCTTAAATACTTATAGTAATGAATTAATAGTTATTTAAAAACTAAAATTTAATAGGTAAATTTATGGCACAATTTTTGATTACAAAAATAGCAGAAAAAGGAGCAGCAAGTGCTGTTCCTGTGATAGGTTGGATATATGGAATTACATCAACAACAATAGATTTAATTAGCCTAGGAAGCACAGCATATGTGGCTGTACAGACAGGTGGCCTTGGGTTAGCAGCTTTAGCTGGAAAAGAAGCTGCCAAAGATTGTCTTAAAAAAGCTATCGCTAAAGGTGCAGAAATTCCTAACAAGAGTTTTGTGGAAGAGATATCAGAAATACAAAGTAGTGATGTTACATCTTATATAAATAGTAATAATGATAATAGTTTTTTAGCAGATCCTTATAGCTATGATGCTTAAACGTTGTTAATTTTAAGGTAATAACTATCAACTGCTAATGTTGACTAGCTATTAATGATCTATCAATCTTTTAGTAGTTGGTAGTTTTATTTTGAGGAGTAAATTTGATTATGAAACTAATACTACAACTAATCTGTCTATTAGATTCTAATTTGTATGATGATCTAATAAAGTCTAGTTTATATTTAAAAAAAGTTGTAAGTGACTTATATAGAGGGAATCTAGGAATAGAGGGAATAATCACAATAGGGCCAGGTGCTACTAGCCCTATTGTGCAATCAAAGTTGGGGTCTCTTCTTAAGGAGCAAGCATTATCGTTCTTTGGGCATGGTGACGGTAAGCATTTTCTATTGTGCCAGGATCTACTTAAGATTCCTTCGGATCATATCTATATTTATACTAATGTGATTAGGAAAAATCAAGGCAATGGTCTTTGTGCGGATTCTCAAGACAACATTATTGCTGCCATTAATAAAGTAAGTGATATCCCATTCTACATGCGATGGTTAGGTTACAATAAAAAGCACTTAGAATTAGGTGGGACATATCTTAACTTTGCTATAGATAACTTCAAACTTGAGCTCTGTGCATTACTACTTACAGGTTCAACTATAATTGTCACTGCAGCTACTGATCATGCTGGTTTACATTCTATCAGTGATGAGTTGATTTTAAACAGTTTTACTCAATACATAAGCAACCCCTATATAAGATATATACAGTATGTATTTACTAATACTAGAGACAGCACTATTGCTATACGCACAGACACAGAATTAGCAATTTTTACAACAAAAATTGCAGAATTAGAAGGATTTAGCAATCAACATATTGTTAAGTGGCAACAAGAGAAAGTGCAAGATTTTGTTGTATTTTTTAATAATCTTGCCCCCTATTTGCATGGTAAAGAAAAATTAGAATTTCAGCATTTTATACAAGAATCATTATTTACTGCTGATTTCAAACCTTTACATTACTTAATCAATTTGCAAGAGCAGCATCTAAGTAGATATAAAGAGTTGTTGCTATTTAATGCTATCGCTCAAAATGATATCGCTAAGTTACAAGCACTGCTTAATAGTGGCATTAATATCAATAAAGTAGCGTTGATGAATAATATAACGCCTATCTACGTTGCTGCCCTCTTAGCTCATTTCCCGATTACGAAGCTATTATTCGATTCAGGTGCTATTCTTGATGCATCAAGAAGTGATAGTAAAGCCACACCGTTAATGGCGGCAATTTTAAGTAATTCTGAGAATATTACAAAATTATTATTAATGCTGGGTGCTAATGTAAATGCTCATGATGTTGATAAGAATACACCATTACATTTTGCAGTTCAAAAAGGTAATAGTAAAATAGTTGAATTGCTAATAAAAGCAAAAATCAATTTAGATGCACAAAACAAGTCAGGCGACAGCGCTTTAGTTATATCTGCTGACTTAGGATATGCAGGTATAGTAGAGCAACTCTTAAAAGCTGGTGCGAATCATGAAATAGCTAACAATAACCTCAATACACCACTTATAGTTGCAAGTAGAGGTGGTCATACAGATGTCATAAAAGCACTTCTTACATATGGAGCAAAGGTAAATGCAAAGAACAATAAAGATGATACACCATTATCAATAGCTATAGAAAATCATAATATAGAGACGATAAAAATTTTACTGGCTGCTGCTGGAGCTTCCTTTGAATTTGTGGCTTCCAAAGGGAAGCAAATAATCATCTCCGAAATTAAACAAAAGCATCTAGATATATTGGATTTACTAGCATATAACCTAAAAGATATAAGTATCATAGAGAACCTAGCTAACTATAAATTAGCGCAATATAAAGAAGTTATACAATACACGCTATCAAATTCTACAAATCATTCAGAATCAAGTAAGGTTTTAATGAATTATTTGTTGATGAATTCTCATGATAAGCAAGAAATTGTAGATGTGGTGGACGAATTAGCTTCCTGCTATAACTATGTAGAAGAATACATCACTCAAATAAAAAGCTGTATCTCAAATTTAGCAGAAGATATCTCATACAGTAGTTTTTTTGGGTTATGTAGTAATGACTTAAGCTAAACATTATACCCCCAGTTCGGGATAAGGAAAGATTGTGTATAGTATAGTTGAGTTAAAAAGAGTTTTATAAAGAAC